>NZ_JADFUE010000066.1:0-34043 GCF_054967145.1 Bradyrhizobium sp. UFLA06-24 | reverse complement strand
CCCTGGCAAGATCCTGCCGGTGCGCCACGCGATTGATCATTTCGTTCGGGATGATGCTCAAGAGATAGATGATCGTCTCGGCCGTGCCGGGCCAGAGATCGGGCGGCGCAGCGCCGATCGGCCAGTTCGGGTTGACGGCATAGAGATAGAGGTAGGCGCCGATGGCGATAGCAAATCCCATGCCCTCCAGCGCCATGAAGCCCATGGCGCCCCACCAGGGGCCGCTGCGCGGGCCGTAGCCATAGGTCGGCAGCTCGGCGACATTGCGGACGATGGTCTGTCTCACTCCTCGTCCTCCTTGCTGCCGCTCGGCCAGAACCAGCCGATCAAGGTGACCGCCATCGGCGGCGTGCCCCACAGCACGGCCCAGGGCGTGAAGATCGAGCCGATGAAGAACACCGTGGTGGCGATCGCCGTCAGCAGCGGCCAGATGCTCGGCTCGGGAGACGCCTCACGGATCTGCGGCTCGGCTTCCGCGAGCGAGGTCATGAGCACCTCGCGGCGCTCCACGCTGAGACCTGCGACCACAGGCAGGCTCTCGTTGTCGAACCAGAGGGGATCGCGATGTTTGACGATGGGAATGCGATCGAAGTTCTGCGGCGGCGGCGGCGACGTGGTCGCCCATTCCAGGGTCGAGGCGTCCCAGGGATTGTCGCCCGCCAGGGCCCCGCTGCGGAGGCTATGAATCACATTGACGAGCAATAGCGCGAAGCTGATCGCGAAGATGGCGGCGCCGGCGCTGGAGAGCAGGTTGAGGTGGGCCCAGTCCATGTCGGCGGTATACGTGTAGACCCGCCGCGGCATCCCGATCAGTCCGAGAATATGCATCGGGAAAAACGCGACATTGAAGCCGACAAAGGCGAGCCAGAAGTGCCAGCGTCCGAGCCGCTCGCTCAGCATCCGGCCGGCGATCTTGGGAAACCAGTAGTAGACGGCGCCGATGAGCGGGAACACGGCGCCGCCGATCAGCACGTAGTGGAAATGGGCGACGACGAAATAGGTGTCGTGCACCTGGGTGTCGATCGGCACCGAGGCGACCATCACGCCGGACAGACCGCCGATCACGAAGATGACGATGAAGCCGAGGACGAACAGCAGCGGCGTGCGGTAGACAGGGCGGCCATCCCAGAGCGTCGCAAGCCAGCAGAAAATCTGGAGCCCGCTCGGCACCGCGATCAGCATGCTGGAGGCCGTGAACAGGCCGGCGCCGAGCTGCGGCAGGCCGGTGACGAACATGTGGTGGACCCACAGGCCGAACGACAGGAAACCCGTCGCAATCAACGAGAGGATGACGACGGGGTAGCCGATCACCGGACGGCGCGCGAACGTTGCGAGGATCATCGAGACCATGCCGGTGCCGGGGATGAAGATGATGTAGACCTCGGGATGGCCGAAGAACCAGAACAGGTGCTGCCAGAGCAGGGGATGCCCGCCCGAAGACGAGTCGTAGAAGCGCGTGTTGACGAGGCGGTCCAGGATCAACGAGGTCGATGCGACCATGATCGAGGGCATCGCGAACATCACCAGGAAGCTGGTGACCAGCATGGCCCAGACGAAAAGCGGAATGCGGTCGAGCGTCATTCCCGGCGCGCGCAGCTTGAAAACGGTCACGACGATCTCCACGGAGACCGCGAGCGCGGCGACCTCCGTGAAGGTGATCATCTGCGCCCAGACATCTGGCCGCTTCGTCGGGGTGTACTGCAATGACGAGAGCGGAACGTAGGCAAACCAGCCGACGTCAGGGCCGACATTGAGCATGAAGGAAATCCAGAGGAAACAGCCGCCGAACAGGAACATCCAGTAGCTGAAGGCATTCAGGCGCGGGAAGGCGATGTTGCGCGTTCCGACCATCAGCGGCACGAGATAGACGGCGAATGCCTCCATGACAGGCACGGCGAAGAGGAACATCATCGTCGAGCCGTGCATGGTGAAGATCTGGTCGTACTTGTCGGCCGACAAGAACGTCTTCTCGGGGCCGGCGAGCTGAACGCGCATCAGCACTGCGAGAACCCCGCCGAGCAGCAGGAACACGAATGCCGTGACGATGTAGCGGCGCCCGACAACCTTGTGGTCCACCGACGCAAGTGCCCCGAAAAAGCCGGACGGCGTCCGCCAGAGGTTCTCGAGCCGCGTCGAAAGCTGCAGACCATTGAGCGCGTCGTCGCGCAGCTCGCGTTGCTCGGCCACAATGCTCACTTGAGCTGCTCCAGATAATGAAGAATCGCGATGAGCTCGTCCGATTGCAGCGGCATCTTCGGCATGTAGTTTCCGGGCTTGATGTGCTGGGGATCGGCGATCCAGGCCGCAAGCGTTGCCGGGGACATCGGCAGCGTTCCGGCCGCGACCGTCGTCCGGCTGCCGACATGGGTGAGGTCAGGGCCGAGCTGGCCGCCGGCGAGCGTACCGCGGATGCTGTGGCAGAGCGCACAGCCTCGCGCGCGGAACAGCTGCTCGCCCAGCCTGCCGAGCTGGTCGGCCGGATCGCGCGCGCTTTCGTTTTCGTGGTCGCGCCAGCGGCCGAATTCGTCCGGCGGCAGCGCGAGCACCGCGAAGGCCATATGGGCATGCTGAAGGCCGCAGAATTCGGCGCATTGGCCGCGATAGACGCCGGCATTCTTCGCTGTGAATTGCAGCTCGTTCTTCTGCCCGGTGATGAGGTCCATCTTGCCGGTCAGGCTGGGGACCCAGAAGCTGTGGATCACATCGGCGGACTCCAACTCGACCTTCACGGGCTTCCCGGCCGGAATGCGGATCTCGTTTGCGGCCACGAAGCTCCGGGCGGGGCTGTCGTCCTCGTAGCGGACTTCCCACCACCATTGATGCCCGATGATCTTGAGCGTGAGCGCGTTCTCGTCCTTGGCGAAGACTGTGCGTTGGCCGGCATAGCTGACGATCGAGAGCCCGAGCACGATGACCAGGGTTGCAAGCCCCAACACGAAGATGACGCGACCGCTGGCTCGCTCAAACGGCTGGTGCAGCGCGAGCGGCTGGTCGGCCGCGCGCTTCCGGCGCAGCATGCTTAGCCCAAGGACGATCACCACGGCGATCCAGACGAGGGCCGCGACGATCAGGAAGACGGAGAGAGTGTGGAATATCTCGCCGGATTGAAGTCCCTGCGGGTCGAGCGCGGACTGCCGGCCTGCGCAAGCGGCCAGCGGCAACGTCGCAGATGGCACCAGAGCCGTTCGCATCCGGACAGGCATCGATGTTCGCCATGCTCCCCTTTTCCGGGAGCGAACCGGACAAACGTTTGAAGGTTCCTATTCGTCATCGGAGCGGTTGGCGGCGTTGGAGCCGCCAAGCTCCGGAACGTCGGCGAGCGCGGAGGCGCTCGATCCGAGCTGCTTGATGACGCTGAATGTGCCGTCGGCCTCGAGCACGACCGCGCCGACATTCTCAACGCGGTCAATGCCTTGGTGCCGGATCGCGGCACGCACATCCGCCTCGGCGACGCGCTGCCGGCGCATCGCATCGTGAACGAATTTCCCGTCGAGCAGCAGCAGCGTGGGTTGTGGATTGACGACGACCCGCAACTGACTCCAGTGCGCCACGGCGAAGGCGATCACGAATTGCAGGCCGATCAGGATGGCGAAGCCAACCAATGATTGCGCAACACTGATGTTGCCGGAAAGAACGCTGTTGGCGAAGGTGGAGCCCAGCGCGACGGTGACGATCAGGTCGAAGGCGTACCATTTCGCCAGCGTTCTGGGACCCGCGACGCGGAGCATGATGACCAGAGCGACATAGGTGAACGTGGTGCCGATGGCAGTTCGTAACAGCGGCGCCCAGCCTTGATAGAAAATATGTCCAACATCGACCATCGGACTGCCTGACTAGAGCGGCCAACCCCGGGTCGCGATGAAGATTGCGGCGTCCGCCGCCGCCATCAAGAGCAGGATGATCAGGACAGCGATGACAGCTCCGGGCTGGGTAATCGCGCGAAGGTCTTCAGGCATTCATGGTCCTCCGCATCCTGGCGCTGAGCGGCGTCCATTTCCCGCGCCGCTATTGCTCATTCGCAGGCTCCCGCTAGATATTCGGGCAATGCGCGCGTGCCGCTGTGGTTCCTACGTTGGTTGCCGTGAGGAGAGGTCCTGTGTCCAGAATTGGCGTGATTTCGGATACTCACGGTCTGCTGAGGCCGCAGGTTGAACAATACTTGGCGGGCGTCACGCATATCATCCACGCCGGCGATATCGGTGCCGAGCATGTGCTCGAGGGCCTGCGCAGGATTGCGCCTGTCACCGCCATCAGAGGCAATGTCGACGTTGGCGGTTGGGCAGACCGGTATCTGGCCGCGGAGACGCTGCGCCTGGGTGATCACCGCTTCTATATTCTGCACGATCTTGCGGAATTGAAGGACAAGCGGCCGGGCGCTGTTGATGCCGTCATCTACGGTCATTCGCATCGTGCGAGCGTCAGGATGGATGCTGGAGTCCTTTACCTCAATCCGGGAAGCGCCGGGCCGCGGCGCTTCAGGCTTCCGATCACGCTCGCAACGCTCGATATCGGTGAGGGTGGCGAGCTGCTGCCGGTCATTCATACCCTCGACGAATCTCCCGGGCGGCCCGCATAAGCCGTCTTGAATGGTCGATTTCATACCAAAGCCGAAATGCAGACGTCGGGCAAAACACCTCGCCCCCCCTGTCAATCCCTTCTCATAAAAATATTCCACTTTACCGAAATTCGGAAATGTCGTATGTGTCGCCCATCCCGGCTCATCCTTGAGGGGCGGTCTCGAGTCGTCTTGATTGCGAGCCGGGCTTGCGGTGGACGCGGGCGGCGTTGGGCGCGAGAGGTGCGGGCAGGGCGGGTAGTCCCTGTGAGCCCGTAACCGCGCGCAGACGAACGGCGCTGTCAGGTTCGTCTCGCCAGCATGCTTCCGGCAACTTCGACGAAGCCGGGGGATCATGCGGCGAACAAGCGAGCCGTGCGTACGGCAAAACCGTGTGGTCCTGGCCGTCGTTGCTACGGTCAAGCCTGTCGCGGAGGTGTGGAGCGTCCAACCGGATCAACCACATCGTCAATTCGCGGGGTGAGGGAGGCCAGAGGGAAATCGGCTCCCGGGAGAGCACGGCATAAGCCGTCAAACCATCGCGCAGGGAAGGCCGAGTGTTCGGCGCCACCTGTATGCTGCTGTGCGGTCTTTTTGCGCTACATTTTCGCGCAGCGGACCGCGGGTGCGAGGTCGGCACCCGGTCTTCCCTGCGCCCTCTTGGTTCGAGAGGGCAGAACGGAAAGCAAAAGCTCGGGTGAAACACGCCGCGAGGCCGCAAAACTGCGTGCAGCGCTCGGTCCCATCGCTCGATTCAAGCGAGCACCGTAGCTCCCCGGGTTCGCTCGGCCGTCTCCATGTAGTTTCGGTCGACGACCCGCAGCGTCCTCCGCACCATGCCGTCGACGATTGCCGCCGACTTGCTGGGGCGCACATAGATCGCCGTGGATTTGAGCAACCACGGCAACACGGCCTGCTCCAGTCGTTCCTGATAGGCGTCGCGCATCATGTCGAAGGCCTGCAAGCCGGGACCGGCGAGAACGACGTGATGCGGGCGCAGCACCGATATTGTGGCGGCGACCGCCTCCGCGAGCGCGTTGCCGGCCTGCCGGAACAATTGCTCGAGGCGGGGATCGCCGTCCCGTGCCCTGTCCCGCAGCAGGGCCATCTGCGCTTCCGACGGTTGTTGCGAGGTCGCGGGCGGCAGGTCGATGATGGTGCGAGCGTCGCGGTAGAGCGCATAATCGGCGAGATAGGCCTCGACGCATCCGCGCTGGCCGCAGCGGCATTGCGGCCCGTTCGGGGCCAGCTTGACATGGCCGATCTCGCTGCTGGCGCCGACGCCCCAACGTGCCTCGCCGTCGACGACGACGCCCATTCCGACGCCGTGGCCGACCGTAATCGTGGCTGCAAGGCCCTCCGCCAGCGCCGGCTCGGCTGCAGCGAGGGCCAGAGCGACCGGGACGGCGTCGTTCGCAATCACCACATCCACCTCGAAGGTCCGGCGGATCGGCGTCGCCAGATCGACGTCGGTGACCGACAGCGCCGGGCTCCAGAGATGCCGTCCGGTATCGGCATTCACGATGCCTTGCAGCGCGATTCCAATGCCGAGCAGCCGATGGCGCGGCGTGCCCGTCGCCTCCAGCATGCTGTCGATCTGTGCGATCACGATATCACACAGCGCCGTTGCATCGAGCGCGCGGGTCTCGAGGGCAAGACGGGATTGCGCCAGGTCCGAGCCGCTGAAATCGGCGAGCAGCGTCTCGATCAGGTTCATGCGCAGGGAGACCGCGATGATGCGGCCGAACCCGGGATTGAGCGTCAGTTGGATGGCCGGCCGGCCGCGACGGCGGCCATTGCCGTCCGCGTCGTCTTCGCCGCCATCCTCGGGCCAGGCCGTCGTCGCGTCCGTCTCGGACAGCAGCTCTTCGGCCATCATCCTCGAGGTGATCGCCGAAATGGCCGGGAAGCTCAGCCCGGTGCTGCGGGCGAGCTCCACGCGCGGCATCGGGCCCTGGCGCCGCAGGGCTTCGATGAGGCGGCCGCGGTTCGATCCGCGAGCCTGGCTGGAAGTGCGCGTCGGCTTGAGCTCATCGTCCATGCGGCGTCCTTTAATTCGTCGGTTGAAATTATTCGACTATTCGACTTTCGTACATGCGGCACGGTGTCGTTCCAAACGCGGCAAATACGTCACATGTTACCGGCAATACTATTGCAGAGTGAAGACAGACTGCAGATCACGCTTGACGAGCTAATTACCCCCTCCTAATTTATTCACACACAAAATTAAATAGGGCGCAACAAGCGCTGGACGTCAACGCCGGGGGATACCGGTCTGACGAAAGGGAGGTAACACATGAACGGTTTGCTGAAGAAATGGATCGTGCCGTTTTGTGCGAGCGCAGCCGTGCTCGCCATGACATCGGGCCTGGCCGAGGCGCAGCAGAAAAAGACCATTGCGCTGGTCACCAACGTTGCTGCCGACTTCTGGACCATTGCTGGTCGTGGCCTCGAGAAGGCGCAGAAGGAGCATCCGGACTACAACATCGAATTAATCGTCACCAACGAGGGCACCGCCGCCGGTCAGCGGCGGGAGCTGGACGATCTCCTGGTGCGTGGCGTTGCCGGGATCTCCATCTCGGTGGATGACGCGCCGCACGCGACCGAAGAGCTCAACAAGGTCGCGGCCAAGACCGTGTTGATCACGACCGACAGCGACGCGCCCCAGAGCAAGCGTCTCGCCTATATCGGCACCGACAACATCGCGGCCGGCCGCCAGGCGGGCGAGGAGATCAAGAAGGCGCTGCCGAACGGCGGCAAGATCGCCTTGTTCGTGGGAACGATGGACGCGGACAACGCGCGTGAACGGGTGCAGGGCATCAAGGACGCGATCGCCGGCACCAAGGTCGAGCTGGTCGACGTGTTCACCGATCAGGTCGACTTCGCCAAGGCCAAGGCGAACATGGAGAACGTTCTCGTCAAATACCCTGATATCGCGCTGTTGTCCGGTCTGTGGAGCTACGAGACGCCGCTGATCTATGACGCGGTCAAGGCGGCGGGGAAGGCCGGCAAGGTGAAGATCGTCGGTTTCGACGAGGATCAGCGCACGCTGCGGGGTATTTCCGACGGCACGATCGAATCGACCGTCGTGCAGCAGCCCTATGAGTTCGGATACCTCTCGGCGACCAACATCATCAAGACGCTGAACGGCGACAAGTCCTGGATTCCCAAGGATAGCAAGCTGATCGTTCCGACCAAGGTGATCAGCAAGGCCAATGTCGCCGAGTTCACGGCGCAGTTGAAGGACCTGCTCAAGAAGTGACGTCAGCGCATTTCGGTGCCCGGCAGCTGTCTCTGCCGGGCGCTGGATGGGAGGGAGCGCCGAATGGTGGAGACGCTGCTTGAGCTCGCGGGGATCGGGAAGACTTATCCCGGCGTCAGGGCTCTCGATAATGTCAGCCTGCGCCTGCATCGTGGCGAAGTGCTGGGCCTTATCGGCGAGAACGGCGCGGGCAAATCGACGCTGATGCGCGTCTTGGGCGGCGTGATCGAGCCGAGCGAGGGCGTCATCCGCATCGCTGGCACGGAATACGCCCGCATGACGGTGGGCGAGGCGACGCGGGCCGGCATCGCCTTTGTGCACCAGGAGCTCAATCTGTTCGAGAATCTGGATGTTGCAGCCAACGTGTTCATCGGTCGCGAGAAGCTGACCGGCGGCCCGTTGAAGCTGGTGGACAGCGCACAAATGCGCGCCGGCGTGACGCCTCTGCTGGCGCGGCTGGGCGCCGACTTCACCCCCGATACGCTGGTCGGCGATTTGTCGATCGCGCAGCGCCAGATGGTGGAAATCGCAAAGGCCCTCTCGATCGACGCCCGTATCATCATAATGGACGAGCCGACCTCGAGCTTGACGATTTCCGAGACCGAACGGCTGCTCGAGGTAATTGCGGACCTGAAGACACATGGCATTTCGGTGATCTACATCTCGCATCGGCTGGGCGAGATCATGAGCTGCGCCGATCGCGTCGTGGTGCTGCGCGACGGGCGAACGGTGGGCGAACTGGCGCGGCATGAGCTCAGCCATGTCGCGATGATCCGGCTGATGATCGGCCGCGATCTGAAAGCGCTGTACACGCCGCCGAAGCGCCCGCCGCAGCCGGGCGGCTGCAACATCGTCGATCTCGTGACCACCGCTTTTCCCGACAGGCACATCAATCTCTCGGTCCGTCGTGGCGAGATCCTCGGGCTCGCCGGTCTCGTCGGCGCCGGCCGCACGTCCCTGGCGCGGACCGCCTTCGGCATCGACCCGCTGCTGGGTGGCGAGATCAGGATCGACGACGTGCCGGTCGGCGTTGCCTCGCCGCGCGACGCGATCGAACAGGGCATCTACCTGGTGCCGGAGGACCGCAAGAAGTCCGGACTGGTGCTGGAGCTGCCGATCCGGGAGAACGTGACGCTTGCAAGCCTGCTGAATTACGCGCGGATGTGGCTGGTCGACGGCGCGGCCGAGCGCAAGGCCGCGAATGAACAGGCGAGGCGCCTGTCGATCAAGGCGCCGAGCGTCGATATCGAGGCCGTGGCGCTCTCCGGCGGCAACCAGCAGAAAATCGTGCTGGGCAAATGGCTGTCCATGCAGCCGCGCGTGATGTTCTTCGACGAGCCGACCCGCGGCATCGATGTCGGCGCCAAGAGCGAGATCTACGCGCTGATGCGCGATCTTGCCGACCGGGGCGTGGCGATCGTGATGATCTCCTCGGACATGGAGGAGGTGATCGGCGTCTCCGACCGGGTGGCGGTGATGCATGAAGGCGCGGTCAGCGGCGTTCTGGAGCGCGATCAGCTCAGCGAATACAACGTGCTGCGGCTAGCGATGGGCCAGGCGGTGCAAACCACGGAAGTCGCTGCGTCATGACGAAGAAGGAACTTGGCCTCGCCGTGTTGCTGGTGGTCATCTCGGCCATCACGGGCATCATCAATCCGGCCTTCCTGTCGCTGGTGAACCTGCTGAACATGGCCAATCTCATCGGCCTGTTCGGCGTATTCGCGCTCGGCGAGGGGCTGGTAATCATTACCGGAGGAATTGATCTCTCGCTCGGCTCGATGTTCGCGCTGCTCGGCGTCGTCTTCATCGACCTGCTGACGACGTATCAGGTCCCCTGGCCGCTGGCGCTGTTGCTCGTCCTGCTGGGCGGAGTGGCGCTCGGCGCCATCCAGGGTTTCCTGATCACGCGGCTGAAGATGCAGCCGTTCATCGTGACCTTGTGCGGCCTGCTGATCTATCGCGGCACCGCGCGCTACTATACGAGCGACTCGACGCGTGGCTTCGGTTATGGCGACGAAGCCGCCACGCTCAGCAACATCGCCTCGGGCAACGTCGCGGGTATCCCGAACACCTTCATCTTCCTGGTCATTCTGGCGCTGATCCTCGGCGTTCTGCTGCACCGTTCGGTGTACGGGCGCTGGCTCTATGCCGTCGGCAAGAACGAGGAGGCGGCACGCTTCTCGGGCATCAGCACGAACCTCGTGATCGCGACCGCCTATATCATCAGCGGCGGCCTGGCCGGCGTCTCGACCGTGATGTTCGTGTTCTACACCAATTCGGTCTCGCCGAGTTCGTTCGGCAATTTCTACGAACTCTATGCGATCGCCGCCGCCGTCCTGGGCGGGTGCAGCCTGCGCGGCGGCGAGGGCTCCATTCTCGGAATCGTGCTGGGGACCGCGCTGCTCCAGGTGCTCCAGAATCTCGTCAATATCCTCGGCATCCCCAATTCCCTGAACTTCGCGGTGATGGGATCGGTGATCCTGATCGGTGTGCTGGCGGATCGGCAATTGCAGACCCGGCGGCAGCGGAAGATGGCGTTGGCCAGCATGGTCCGCACCCCATCCAAAGCGACGACGTCGCAAGGCGAGTCGGGCGCGCCACGCGGATCGGCGGCTTTGACGACAGGCACGGGCGATCGCCGATGACAGCTTAGCGCGTTACCCGCTGCAGGGCTTTGGGCGGGAGCGCGACAAGAAACAGACAAAGCCGGGGACGCTTGGAGTACTACAAATGCCGTTGCATAGATCAGTTTACGTCGCACGTCTGTGCGGCGCGGGGGTCGTTTTGTCATCACTGCTGAGCGGTGGAGCGAATGCCGCCGATCTTCTCACGAAGGCACCGCCGGTCCCTTATGCGACCGATGATTTCTGGACGAGGCCGTATCTGTTCGGCGATCTCGGCAGGACGAAGCTCAAGGAGCAAGGCATCGAGCTGGGCCTGACGCTCGGCGACGAAGCCGTCGGCAATCTGTCGGGCGGAAGCAAGAACACGGCGGCCAATGCCGGGCAACTGTGGTTTGGCGCGAAGTTCGACATGGGCAAGCTTGTCGGCATCCAGGGTGGCACCATCGGTCTTACATTGGTCGATCGTTTCGGAAAGAATCTGAATACCGAAGCGGGCATTCCCGCCTTGCAACTGACCAACGAAGTGTTCGGCCGCGGCAACATTCTGCGACTGACGCAGCTCTACTACTCGCAGAAGCTCTTCGATGACCGCCTCGAACTCAAGGGCGGCCGCCTTCCGGTCGGTTCGGACTTCTTCTTCGGTCTGTGCGAGTTCATCAACCTGACCTTCTGCGGCGGTCAGCCGGGCAACATCCAGGGCGGGTACATCTATAACTGGCCGGTGAGCCAGTGGGCCGGCGTCGTCCACTACAAGTTCGCCCCGGAGTTCACGATTTCTGCCGGCGTCTACGACGCCAATCCGAATTATCTCACGACCGACGATCCGACCGTCTATTTCCTGCCGGGCGTTCCTCACTCGACTCCCGCCAGCGGCGTGCTGGTGCCGGTGGAGTTGGTCTGGACACCCAAGGCTCCCTTGACCGGGACCTGGAGATTTGGCGGCTGGTATGACAGCGCCTCCACCATTGATGGCGGCATGCCGGGTATCATCTCCACCGTTCCGGGCGTCGGCGGCGTCCCGGATCAGAATCTCGGGGATCAGCGCGGCCGCTACGGCGTCTACGAATCGATCCTGCAACGCTTGACAGTGGATGGGGCCGGCGCGGTCGGGTGGTACGCCTTCCTCAATACGACGGTTGCCGATCACCGGACCTCGTACCAGGACTACCAGATCGCCGGCGGCTTCAAGCACACCGGAACGTTCGCCTGGCGTCCCCAGGACGAAGTCGGCTTCGCCGTGGGCACGACCCACGTGAACTCGGCGGCCCTCAGCCCCAACGCCGGCGGCAACGAAGTGCCGCTCGAAGTCTGGTACGGATGGCAGGCGACCGGCTGGATGAATCTCAAATTCGACGCGCAATACGTGATCAATCCCGGCGGGCGCGGCTACAACGGCGCGGGCGTGAAGACCGACAATGCCGTGGTTCTTGGTATGCGTACCGAGGTCCACTTCTGAACGGTGGCGCGTTCGATCAGAGCGCGCCGCACGACTTCGATGCATGCCCGTACTCGGGCATGCATCGTCGTCGTCAGATCCGGGCCGGCAGGAGCTCGCGCGCTGAGCCTACTGACGAAAAGGGCGCAGCGGGCGTCTCAGACCCAGCCGCCATCGACGATGTAGTGCTGCGCGGTGCAGGCGGAGGCTTCGTCGGAAGCGAGGAAGACGGTGAATTTCGCGACCTCGTCCGGCACGAGCCGGCGCTTCAGGCACTGTCTCTGCTGGAGTTCGATCTCGCCCGCCGGCGTCATCCATTTCTCGAGCTGACGCTCCGTCATGATCCAGCCCGGTGCGATCGCGTTGACGCGGATATTATTGGGGCCGTAATCGCGCGCCAGCGAGCGCGTCAGGCCGATCACGCCTGATTTGCTGGCGGTGTAGGCCGCCATGCCGCCCTGTCCCGCGATCCAGGATACCGAGCCGAAATTGATGATGGCGCCGGCGTTCGCGGCCTTCATGTCCGGCAGCACGGCTTGCGATGCAAAGAACTGGTGCTTGAGGTTGACGGCGATGCGGTCGTCCCAATATTCGGGTGTCATCTCCTCGGTCTTGTGCCGTTCGTCATGCGCGGCATTGTTGACGAGGATATTGATCGCGCCGTGCGTGTTGCGCGCCTCCGCCACGCCTGCGCGTAGCGCGGGGATGTCGGTCAGGTCGACGTGCTGGAAATGCGCAGCGAGGCCCCGATCGGACAGCTCGCGCGCCAGGCGTTGTCCCTCGTCGACCCTGATGTCGAAGAACACGACTTTGGATTTCTGCTCCGCGAACCGCCGCACGATCGCAGCCCCAATTCCCGCCGCACCTCCGGTGACGAGCACGACCTTGCCGGCGAGGTCGGAGTAAATGGCAGCCATGGATATCTCTCAATGTGTTGCGGGCGACGCGACGGGTCGCCCTGATTCTTTTCCGGACCTTAGCCATTCCTTTCGTGAGGTGCATAGATCAGAATTTTAGTTGCGTACCTCAAAAATCGAGAGCAGGATTGCGCTCAAAGAATAAAAGCTGCCGGGAGGATCTGATGAGACTGCTCGAGAAGCTGGGACTCGCCGCTGCCGCATGTCTCCTTGTGGTCAATGTCGCGGTCGCCGATACCACGGTGAAATGGCTCCACATCGAGGTCAACCCGGCCCAGGTGAAGATCTGGGAGGACGTCGCGCGTGCCTATGAGGCGTCGCATCCGGGCGTCAAGATCGAGATGCAGTTCCTCGAGAACGAGGCCTACAAGGCCAAGCTGCCGACCATCCTGCAATCCAAGGATCGGCCGAACATCATCTACAGCTGGGCCGGCGGCGTCCTGAAGACGCAGATCGAGGCCGGTGTCCTCGAGGACATCACTGATCAAGTGAAGGGATACAGCGACAGCCTCACCCCGGCAGCGCTCGCCGCCTTTACCAGCAACGGCCGTGTCTATGGCCTGCCTATCGCGCTCTCGCAGGTCGGCTTCCTCTGCAACAAGGAGCTGATGGTCAAGGCCAAGGTTGATCCCGCCGCAATCAAGACCTGGGACGATCTGCTCGCCGCGGTGAAGACACTCAAGGCAGCCGGCGTGACGCCGATCGTGGTCGGCGGCGCCGACAAATGGCCGCTGCACTTCTACTGGACCCACCTTGCGGTGCGCATCGGCGGTAAGGCGGCATTCGATGCAGCGCTGCGCGACGAGAATGGCGGCTTCGCCGGCGAAACCTTCCAGAAGTCCGGCGAGCTGTTCAAGCAGCTCGTCGACCTCCAGCCGTTCCAGAACGGATTCCTCGGCTTCAAGAACCCGCAGGCCGTCGGCTATTTCGGCGACGGCAAGGCGGCGATGACGCTCGCGATCTCCAGTGCCTATAATCTGCAGCGCGCGCTCGCCGCCGACAAGGTCGGATTGAGCGAAGACAAAATCTGCTGGTTCGATTTTCCGGTCGTAGCCGGTGGCAAGGGAGAGCCGACGGACACGCTTGGCGGCATCACCGGCTGGCTGGTCACCAAGGGCTCGCCCAAGGAAGCGGTCGATTTCCTGAAGTACTTCATTTCGAAGGACGTGCAGACGAGGCTCGCTGCCGGCAGCTACATCATCCCCGTGGTGCAGGGCGCGGAGGCCGGCCTCAACAATTCCTTCATGAAGATGATCGCGGCCAATCTCGCAAAGTCGCAGTATCACCAGAACTTCTATGACCAGAGCCTCGGCCCCTCGGTCGGTCGCGTCGTCAACGACGTCTCGGCGGAGATCGCTGGGGGCAGCATGAGCCCGCAGGACGCAGCGAAAGCGATCGAAGCGGCGTTCAAGCAGGGTAACTGACGGTGGCGCGGCGGATGGCGATGACCTCGCCGATCAGCGTTGCTGGCAAGGCGGCCCCTCAGGCGCTGCGCGGACCGAGCTGGGACGGCCGCTTCACCGTCCTGATCTTGTTCCTGCCACCGGCATTGCTGCTGTTCACGCTGTTCGTGGTGCTGCCGATCGGCGAAGCAGCCTGGTATTCTGGTTTCAACTGGAACGGCTTTGGCCGGCCGACCAACTGGATCGGCTTCGACAACTACCGTTTTGTGCTGGAGACCCGCGCCTTCTGGCTCGCGCTACGCAACAACGGGCTGATCATCGTGGTCTCGCTCGCCATCCAGTTGCCGCTCGCGCTCACGCTGGCCTTGATGCTCGCCGAGCGCTTTCGCGGGGCGGTGGCGCTGCGCATGCTGTTCTTCATGCCCTACATCTTGGCTGAGATCGCGACCGGGTTGATCTTCTCGTTCGTCTATGACGGCGATTACGGTCTCGTCGCCTCGATCTGGCGGACCTTCGGCGCCGAGCCGCCGCATCTCCTGGCCTCGACCGACACGGCCATGCTGGCGGTGCTGATCGTGATCGTCTGGAAGTACTTTGGCTTCCACATGATGTTATTCATCGCGGCGCTGCAGAGTCTCGACAAAAGCCTGGTCGAGGCGGCGCGGATCGACGGCGCAACGCGCGCGCAAGCCCTGCGCCATGTCGTCATCCCCCTGCTGTATCCAACGATCCGCTTGTCCGTGTTCTTCGCCATCGTAGGGTCGTTGCAACTATTCGACCTCGTCATGCCGCTGACGCGTGGGGGGCCTGCGGACTCCTCCAACACGATGGTGAGTTTCCTCTACAACAACGGCATCTCGCGGATGCGGGTCGGCTATGGCAGCGCCATCGGCGTCATCCTGTTCGTGATCTGCGTGACCTTCGCCTTCACGTACAAACGATGGTTCATGCGCGATGAGTAGTGCGGAGACCAACCGTGTGCCGTTCGATCCCGCCGTGCCGTTCAAGGTGGCGTTCCTCGCCGTCGTCGCCGTCTTCGTGCTGGTGCCGCTGCTCGCGACCGTGCTCGGTGGCTTCAAGTCGCTCGGCGAATTGCGCGTCAATCCGTTCGGCCTGCCCGGTCATTGGGAATGGCAGAATTATGCGGATATCCTGTTTTCAGGGCGCTACTGGCAGCTCTTGCGCAACTCGCTGATCATCTCGACGCTCACGGTGACGTTGACACTGATCACAGCCTCGATGGCGGCGTTCACCTTCGCTCACGTGAAGTTCTTCGGCTCGTCGATGCTGCTGAGCTATTTGACCCTCGGCCTCTTGTTTCCGGCGGCGACCGCCGTGCTGCCGCTGTTCATCAAGGTGCGCGATCTCGGCCTGCTTGACACCTATTTCGGCGTCGCGCTGCCGCAAGTGGCGTTCAGCCTCGCCATGAGCGTGCTGCTGTTACGCCGCTTCTTCAAGGACATCCCCTATGAGCTGCTGGAGGCTGCGCTGGTCGACGGCTGCAGCTACATCAAATTCTTCCGCTATGTGACGCTGCCGTTGTCCCGGCCAATCCTGGCGACCGTCGGGACCATCACCTTCGTCAACAGCTGGAACGCCTATCTGCTGCCGCTGGTGATGCTCAACACAGATGCACTCTATCCATGGCCGCTCGGCATCATGGTCTATCAGGGCGAGTATTCGTCGGAGTGGCACCTGATCCTGGCCTTCATCACGCTCACCATCCTTCCGACGATCATTCTGTTCCTGCTGGCGCAGAAGCACATCGTCGCCGGCCTCACCGCAGGCGCAGTGAAGGGATGATCGATACGTCACGGAGACAGAAATGAGAAAAGTCGGCGTCGGAATCATCGGGTGCGGTGTGATCAGCACCGCCTATCTCAAGGCGGCGCAGCGCTTCCCTGTCATGGAGGTGAGGGCATTGGCCGACATGCGCAGCGATGTCGCGGAGCGGCAGGGCGCCGCCTTTGGTCTACCGGCGATGCGGGTCGATCAGCTGCTGAAGCGGGACGACGTCGAGGTCGTCATCAATCTCACGGTGCCGCTGGCCCACACCGATGTCAGCCTCGCGGTGCTGAATGCCGGCAAGCACGTTCACTCCGAGAAGCCGCTCGGCATCAACGTCGCGGAAGCCCGCAAGGTGATCGATCTCGCCGCGCAGAAGAGCCTTCGCGTCGGCTGCGCGCCGGACACCTTCCTCGGCGGCGGACACCAGACTGCACGCAAGCTGATCGACGATGGTGCGATCGGCACGCCGGTCGCCGGCAGCGTCTTCTTCGGCTGCCCCGGTCACGAGCGCTGGCATCCCGCGCCCGGCTTCTACTATTTGCGCGGTGGCGGGCCGATGCTCGACATGGGGCCGTATTACATCACCGATCTCGTGCAACTGCTCGGTCCGGTTGCCAGCGTGATGGGCTCGACGGCACGCCCGAAATCCGAGCGTCTGGTCACCAGCCAGCCGATGAACGGCACCATGATCCCGGTCGAGGTTTCCACCCATGTTGCGGGCACGCTGGAATTCGAGAGCGGTGCTATCGTCTCGATCGCGATGAGCTTCGATGTGCCGAAGCACCGGCATGCGCCGATCGAGATCTACGGCGACAAGGGCAGCATCCTGGTGCCGGATCCGAACCGCTTCGGCGGCGAAGTGCAGGTCGCGAGGACCGGCGGCGAATGGGAAACGATGCCGTTGACGCACGGTCATGTCGAAGGCGAGTTCCGTTCGATCGGTGTCGCCGACATGGCCTCGGCGATCCTGCACAACCGGCCGCATCGCGCCAGCGGCGCGCTCGCATTCCACGTGCTGGAGGTGATGGAGGCGTTCCAGACCTCGGCTGATGAGGGCCGCCGCGTCAAGATCGAGAGCCGCGTCGAGCGGCCGGCGATGCTGCCGGCCGGACGCGAGACCGGGCAGATCGACTGAGGGAATGACCATGCGCAAGGCAATGATTGTATGGGGCGGCTGGCCGGGGCACGATCCCGATCTCTGCGCCTCGATGATCCGCGGCTGGCTGAAGGCCGAAGGTTTCGAGGTTCGGATCGAAACGACCACAGAGGCGTTCGGCGATCCAGGGATTCATGACCTCTCGTTGATCATCCCGATCTACACCATGTCGAAGATCGAGAAGGCGGACGCGCTCAATCTCTGCGCCGCCGTACGGGGTGGGGTCGGGCTCGCCGGGCATCATGGCGGTATGTGTGACGCGTTCCGTGATTCTGTGGACTACCAGTTCCTGTGTGGCGGGCAGTGGGTTGCGCATCCCGGCAACATCATCGATTACAAGGTCGACGTCTCCAGGCCCGACGATCCCATCATGAAGGGGCTGAAAAGCTTCGAGCATCGTTCCGAGCAATATTACATGCATGTCGACCCCGCCATCGAGGTGCTGGCAACAACGACTTTCACCGGCGAGCATGCGCCCTGGATTGATGGAGTGGTGATGCCGGTGGTCTGGAAGAAGCGCTACGGTGCGGGCAGGGTGTTCTATTCCTCGCTTGGCCACCGCGCCTACGAACTCGACGTGCCGGAGATCCGGACAGTGATGACCCGGGGCATGCTATGGGCGGCGCGCGAATGACAGCTGGCGCGCCGCAGCCGACGGTTCGTGCCACGCTGGAGGACGTCGCGCGCGCAGCAGGCGTTTCGCTCGCCACCGTCGATCGCGTCGTCAACCGGCGGGAGGGCGTGCGTGCCAAGACCGTCGCGCGTGTCGAGGCCGCGGTCGCCAAGCTCGGCTACCGTCCCGACATCGCGGCCGCGCGTTTGGCGCGCGGGCAAAGCTTTCGCTTCGCCTTCGTGCTGCCGACCGGAAGCAACAGCTTCATGACCAACCTGACCGAGCAGGTCCAGCGCACCGCGGACTGGCTCGCCAGCCAGCGCGGTTTCATCGATATCCTCCATGTCGACGTGTTCGATCCGGACGTGCTGGCACGCGCGCTGGAAAATCTCTCGCCGGCCTATCAGGGTGTCGCTGTCATCGCGCTCGACCATCCCCGGGTGCGCGCCGCGATCGACGAACTCTCTGCGCGTGGCGTGGCCGTCGTGACCCTGGTGTCGGACGCGCCGAGTTCGCGCCGTCTGCACTATGTCGGTATCGACAACCCCGCCGCGGGCCGAACCGCGGCAACGCTGATGGGGCGCTTCCTCTCCGGCCGCGAGGGGAAAGTTGCCGTGATCGCGGGATCATTGTCGCTGCGCGATCACGCCGAGCGGCAGTTCGGCTTCCACCAGATACTGTCCAGCGAGTATCCCAACCTCATCGCATTGCCTGTCATCGAGGGCCGCGACGACAGCGAGCGCACACGGGAGCTCACCGCCGCGCTGCTCAAGCGGCATGCGGACCTGCGCGGCATCTACTGTTGCGGCGCCGGCAATCGCGGCATCGCCGAGGCGCTGGAGGCGTCAGGCCGCGCGCACGAGGTGGTCTGGATCGCCCATGAGCTGACCCAGCATACGCGACGGTTCCTGGTTCGTGGCACGCTCGGCGCCATCATCAACCAGGACCCCGGCCACGAGGCGCGCTCCGCGGCGCGGGTGCTGCTGGCGCATTGCATGGAAGAGCCGATCAGCCCCGATCAGGAGCGTATCCGAATCGACATCTTCCTGCGGGACAATCTGCCGTAAGCTTCAGTCTGCGCGCATCTCGCTCAGAACTGCTTCGCCATCTCCGCGAGGCGGCGGTGGGCGGAGCTGCGGGCAGCGAGGACCGGTTCGGCAGGACCTGCCGTCGGCCCGATCGGCACGAAGCGCACGTCGTTGACGCCGATGAAGCGGAGCGCCTCGCGCAAGTAGGGCGTTGCCATGTCGATCCGGCCGCGGTTCATGCCGGTGGCGAAATCGCTGCCGGAGGCGATGATGATGACGGTTGGTCGGTCCTTCAGGAGCGGAAGATAGCCTCCAACCGGATCGAACCGGAACGCCAGACCGGGCTGAATGACAATGTCGAACCATTGTTTCAGCTTGTAGGGGATGCCGAAATTCCACATCGGCGTCGAGATCAGCACGCGATCGGCCAGCGAGAAGCGCAACGCCATCCGTTCGGCCTCGGCAAAACTGTCCCGCTGCGCGTCGTTGAAGGCTTGCGCCTTCATGCGCGCATATTTGGCTTCGACGATGGGACCGGCAAATTCCGGCATCCGCTCGCGCCAGAGATCGACGACGTCGATGTCCCAGTCGGGGCGGGCCTGGCGAAAGCCATCAAGGAAGACGCGCGCGGCGGCGCCCGATTCGGAGTCGGGGCGGGGCGAACAGGATAGATGCAGGAGCTTCGCCACTGCTCATCCCAGCGCTCTGATGACGGCATCTGCACGGGTGACCACGGCGACGTTCTGCATGGCGAAGTTGATCGAAGCAGAGTGCCAATCGGCATTCATGGTCGAGCAGCAATCTTCCGGCACGATCATGAAATAGCCCTTGTCGGCACCGGTGCGTGCGGTGTGCTCGACCGACATGTTGGTCCATGCGCCGGTGTTGATGATCATGTCGCGGCCGGTGGCCTTGAGGATCGTCTCGAGCCGCGTGCCTTCCCAGGCGCTCATCCGCATCTTCTCGACGACCAAGTCGCCAGGACGCGGCTCGAGGCCGGAGACCGGCGCCGCACCCCAGCTTCCGCGCACCATCGCCTTGCTGTCGACCAGACCCTCGAACAGCGGCGCGTTCAGGGTCACGCCGGGCGCGCCGGGCTCGACCACGAACCAGACGTGGATGACGACAACGCCGCGGGCGCGGGCCGCCTCCGCCAAACGCCGGACGTTTTCGACAACATGCTGCTGTTTCGCGTGGCCCGGCGCACCGGAGTCGGCGAATGCACCGCCGTCCATGATAACGTCGTTCTGCAGATCCTGGATGATCATGGCGCAGCGGGTTGGATCGAGCCGCATCTCGCCGTCGGCGAGGATCGGTGCTGAGGCCGCAGGGCCCGCGCGAGTCGTCTCGCCTCCGCCGCGCCGGCCGCTCATATAGGGCTCGTGGCGCGGTCCGGTCTTGGTCGGAATCGCGTAGACTGAATGTGTCGCGGTGAGATAGAGCGTCCGGAAGTCGGGTCCGCCCCAGGCGAGATTGGCGACGAGCTCGGGCACACGGACTTTTCCGAGCAGCTCGCCGCGCGGCGAATAGACCCAGATGCCGCCGGGGGCGGTGACCCAGACGTTGCCGTGCTGGTCGCACTTCATGCCATC
This sequence comes from Bradyrhizobium sp. UFLA06-24, assembly GCF_054967145.1. Taxonomy (NCBI): domain Bacteria; kingdom Pseudomonadati; phylum Pseudomonadota; class Alphaproteobacteria; order Hyphomicrobiales; family Nitrobacteraceae; genus Bradyrhizobium; species Bradyrhizobium sp. UFLA06-24. The sequence goes on along the minus strand of NZ_JADFUE010000066.1, from coordinate 13,670 downwards.
GGGAACGCCTGGCTCCAGCTCGGAGCGGATGCCGCTCGCGAACACGCGCACGTTCGACAGCGTGCCGTCAGCATTGACGTCGAACACGCGGATCAGCGCCTGCACGGTGTCGTTGACGTAGAGCAGCCCTTCGTCGGGCGAGAAGCACAGCCCGTTCGGCTGGTCGAACAGGTTGCGATCCACCACCAGTTTCGGCTCGCCCCCAGGCACGACGCGATAGACGCCTTGGAAGCCGAGCTGCCGTGGCCGCTCGACGCCATAGACCGGCATGCGGCCATACCAGGGATCCGAAAAATAGATCGCGCCGGAGGAGTGGACGCAAACGTCATTGGGACTGTTGAGCTCCTGTCCCCCATAGTGCGAGGCGAGCACCTCGCGGCGCCCATCAAGCCGCTCGCGGATCAGAGATGAGGTCGCGTGTTCGCAGACGATCAGATTGAGCTCGGCATCATAGGTCATGCCGTTGCACTTGTTCGACGGACGCTTGACCTCGACGACGCCGCGTCGTGCATCCCAGTGCCGTCGCACGTCGCCCGGCATATCCGAGAACAGCAGATAGTGATCGGCCGGATGCCAGATTGGCCCTTCCGTGAACTCAAAGCCGGTGCCGACCTGCGCGACGGGCGCGTACGGATCGATCAGGGTCTCGAATTCGGAGCGCAAGGTGACGTGCGTCATCGGTCGTTCCTTAGATCGCTCAGGCGGGGAACCAGTTACGGGCGGGCAAGGACTGCACGATCGGGCCCGGGACCTGGTCGTGCAGCCTGCCCACGACATTGCCGCCTTCGATCTTGGCGGGACGGTCGTGCACCGGCAGCAGGTAGCGCGAGTTGCTGAGCAGCTTCTTGATGGCGGCCTTCTCGGCACGCTTGCTGGTGCCGTGGTTACCGGTCGTGCGTGGCTCCCAATCCTGGATCTCGTTGAACGGCGTGACGATCTGGTCGTTGAAATCGTAGATCACGTCACCGCAGATGGTGGCGATGCCATCAGCCGTCTCGACAATGATGTTCATCGAGCCCTCGGTGTGGGCGCCGGCAGCATCGCAATAGACGCCGGGCATCAGCTCGATCGGGCCGGTGATCTCCAGGTCCAGGAAGCGCAGCGCGCTCTTGGTGTGCAGGCGATCGATCAGATGCTTGATGTCAGGGGCTGGATATTGCGGATGCATCAGGCCCGAGACGGAATATTCGAGCTCCTTGCGGTTGAGCACGACGGTCGTGTTCATCGGGAATAGATCGTCCTTGCCGGCGTGGTCGATATGCAGGTGGGTATGGCAGACGAACCTGATGTCGCCCATGCGCACGCCGTGGCGCGCAAGCTGGTTCTCGATCATGTTCTCATGATACTGCAGGCCGCGCATGCCCAGCGTCTCCATGATCTGGTTCGAGCGATAGCCAGTGTCGACCACGACAGGATATTTGCCGCCGAGGATCAAAAAGCCCAGCGTGAGGACGCGGCGGACGCGGCCGCAGTCGCGGCCGAGCACCAGAAAGCTCGATTCCAGTTCGATATCGCCGTAGTCCAGGATCTTGATCTCCAGCGCCATTCGTTGCTCTCCCTCGATTGTTTCTTGTCCGTCAAAGCCGGTAGACGCGCGTTGCGGTGGTGCGGAAGATCGCGTCCTGTTGTTCGATGCTCAGCGGCCCGGTCGCGTCGCGAAACGCGTCGACGAGCTCGCGATAGCTGGTCCACAATTTCTCGATCGGAAAATTGGAGCCGAACAGGCAGCGCTCGGCCCCGAAGATCGCGACGGTGTCGCGGATCACGGCGGCGATATGCGCGGGGTCATTGCGATGGATGAAGGTGCCGAGCCCGGACAGTTTTGAGACGACGTTTGGGCAGGTTGCGAGCCGGGCCATGCCAGCGCGCCAGGCGGCCCGGCCGGCCGGCGAAAGATCTTCGAGCATACCGGCATGCTGCAGGATGAAAGTCACCTTGGGGCAGGATTCGGCGAGCAGCGCCCCATCGGGCATCTGCGGTGTGAACAGCTGCAAATCAAAGCTCCAGCCATAGTCAGCGAGATGCGCGATGTTGCGGCGGACGATGGGATCAATGCAAAGGTCGGGTCTCGCCGCGAAACGATAGAGAGGGTTCTGATGCCAATGCAGCTGCATGCGGACGCCGCGCACGAGGGAATAGCGCTTGAGGCGGTCGAGCTGCGGGCGGACGTCGTCGACCGCGAAATCGGCATAGGCGACGATGGCGTGGGGCCACCCGTGCGAGTCGGCGGTCCGCTGCACCCAGGCGGTTTCGTCCTCGAAACGGTCGTTCGCCCAGTTGGTCTGGACATAGACCGAGCGGGCGACACCGCTGCCCTTGAGATCGTCGAGATATTCCTGAATAGGGTAATCGCGGCGGATGGCCTCGTACGGCCCGAAGATGCGAGGCTGCATCGGCCCGACCAGCCAGGGCAGGTCGGCCTGCCGCCAGATGTGATGATGGCCGTCGACTATCTCGGTCACGCAACTCTCCTTCGTCCCAATGCCAGCATATGCGCGACGATCGAAGTCGTGGATCCACCGTCGACGAGATCGTCGACGAAGCGCTCGATGGCAACGAGCGCTTCGGTCTGCGGGCGGAAACCTGGGCCGGTCGCCAGCGGCGTCAGCCAGCTCAGGCGCCAAGCCCGTCGCGACAGCTTTGCCACGGCGTCCCGCAGCGCATCGGGCTCTCCGCGTTCGAGCCCGTCCGAGACGATGACCACGGTCGCCCCGCGCGCATAGCCGCCGAACCGAGGTACCGCGAGGAAGGCCTGCAGCGCATCGCCGATGCGGGTGCCGCCGTCCCAATCGCTGACGAGATGCGCGGCCGCATTCAGCGCCTGCTCGCGGCGCTTCAGCCGCAGCGCGCGCGTGACGCGGGTCAGCCGCGTGCCGAAGGTGAACACCTCGACGTTGGGCGCGGCCTGCACCAGCGCATGCGCGAGCTTCATGTTGTCCTCGGTGCGGCTCTTCATCGAACCGGAGACGTCGATCAGCAGCAGGAACTTTCGTGGGCGCTGGCGGCGCTTCATGTGGCCGAGGCGCAGGATCTCGCCGTCGCTGCGAACGCTGTCACGTAGGGTGCGGCGCAGGTCGGCAAAGGAGCCGCGGCGCGCCCGCATGCGGCGATGACCACGCCGCCTGGGCAGCCGCCGCGGCGCCTCTCGCGCCAGGCGCCGGAGCGCGTCGGTGGTGGAGAGCTGGGCGAAGCGGCGCTCGACCAGCGCCTCCGTGCGCGTCGCGGTCAGGCCGGACTCATTGGCGTCATCCGCGAGCAGCGGCTCCTCGTCGCCGCGGCCTTCTTCCTGCAGGCGAACGGTCTCGTCGTCCTCGACCTCGTCGGAATGTTCAATCGCCTCGCTACCGCGGAAGTGAAGATCGAACAGTCGTTCAAAAGTCGCGCGGCGCTCGGGCGGCGGGGCAAGAGTGGCCAGTGCTGCCTGTCTGATATCGCTGAGGTCGTGCGGGCCGAGCAGCTCGATCGCAGCGAGGAATGCAGTGGTCTGCTCAGGCGCGACGGCGAAGCTGTTGGCGCGCAGCAGCGCGACGAATGAGACGAACACGCTGGCGGCGCGGGGAAGCCGCGGCTCAGTGCTCATGCGGTCGCCTCCGCCAGCATGGCGTCGAGCCGCGGTGAGATGAAGTGCAAATCCTCCTCGTCCTTCAGCGCCACGCCGATCGAGCGCTTGAACGCATCGGGCCAGCGCGCGCCACCCTTGTGCAGAAGGGTCGCGGCTTCGGCCCAGTCGACCGCCTCGGCAATCCCCGGCGCCTTGCTGAGGGGTTCGCGGCGCAATTTCTCGACTGCCGCCACTACGGCGCGCGCCGTGGACTCCGCAACACTGGAGGCGCGCATCATGATGATCCGCGCCTCACGCTCGGCCGTCGGATAGTCAATCCAGTGATAGACGCAGCGTCGGCGCAAGGCCTCATGCAAATCGCGGGTCCGGTTCGACGTCAGCACCACGACCGGGCGCTCGACGGCCCGCACGGTGCCGCGTTCGGGAATTGAAATCTGGAAGTCGGAGAGGAACTCGAGCAGGAAGGCCTCGAACTCCTGGTCGGCGCGATCGATTTCGTCGATCAAAAGCACCGTGGAATCGGGTGCTCGCAGCGCCGCCAGCATGGGTCGCTCGATCAGGAATGTCTCGCCATAGATGTCGATGCTCTCGTCGCCGGCCTGGCGGATCGCCAGCATCTGGCGCGGATAGTTCCATTCGTAGAGCGCGGCGGAGGCGTCGATGCCTTCATAGCATTGCAGGCGGATCAGACGGCGACCAAGCACAGCGGCAATGGCTTTCGCGGCTTCGGTCTTGCCGACGCCCGGTGCGCCCTCGAGCAGCAGCGGCTTGCCGAGCGCGAGACCGAGATAGGCTGCGGTGGCAAGACCCTCGTCGGCGAGGTAATAGGCCGCGCGCAGCGCCTTCTCCAGCGCCTCCGGGCTGTCGATGCCGACGATGTTGCTGCGGACCGCCATGACCAAAACCTCTAGCGCCGCGCCTGCGGCCGTGCGCCGCCCTGGGCCTTGATCGCGCGCAGCACTTTTTCAGGCGTAATCGGCAGATCATCGATGCGCACGCCGACGGCGTTGAAGATCGCGTTGGCAACGGCCGGCAGCACCGGATTGGCGCACATCTCGCCGGGACCCTTGGCGCCGAACGGGCCGTCAGGGGCGGGGCGCTCCAGCACCGCAATGTCGTGCGGGCAGATGTCGCCGGGGCCGGGCATCAGATATTCGACGAAGTCGCGTGGGCCGTGCACCGGCTCGGGGTAGTATGGTTCCGGCGTCTCATAGAGCGCATGGCTGACCCCCATCCAGGCGCCGCCGACGAGTTGCTGCTCGACCAGCCGCGGATTGAGTGCGCGGCCGAGCTCATAGGCGGAATCCATGCGCACCATCGCGACCTCGCCGGTCTCGTCGTCAACCTCGACCTCGGCGACGAGACAGGCATGGGCGTAGCAGGTCGCGGGCGACATCTCGCCTGTCTCCGGATCGACGTCCGAGAGCGGCACCAGGAAGATGCCGCGACCGGAGATGGTCTTGCCCTGCTTGAACTGCGCGGCGATCGCGACGTCCTTGGTCGAGATCGAGCGATGTGGCGCGCCTTTCACGTGGATGTTGCCACGTCCGTCGGTTTCGAGATCGGCGGCGTTGACCTCCAGCTCTTCGGCGGCGGCTTCCATCATCACGCCGCGTGCCTCCCGCGCCGCCGCCATCACGGCATTGCCGACGCGGTGAGTGCCGCGCGAGGCGAACGAGCCCATGCAATGCGGGCCGGTGTCGGAATCGGCGGTGTCGACATAGACGTCCTCGACCGGCACGCCCAACGTCTCCGCGCAGATCTGCCGCGTCACCGACTTCATGCCCTGGCCGAGATCGATCGACGACAACGCCACAGTGAACTTGCCGCTCGGGTTGGAGTGCACCAGCGCCTGGCTGGGATCGCCGCCGAGATTCATGCCGATGGGATAGTTGACCGACGCGATGCCGCGTCCACGATGCCGGGTCATCTAGCGCCTCCTGGTGCCGAACACGGAGGAAAAGCGGGTGGCGCCATGCGAAGGCGCGGCCGGCCGCGGCGGAGGTGGTGGCGGCTCACGCGGCGGTTCGCCGGTGACGGTGGGCGGCAGCCGGTCGTAGCTGGTGCGCTGCTGAACAGGGGCGGTTGGCCTCGCGCGAGAGTCCGTCGGCGTCGGCGGGATCACGGCGCGGCTGCCGCCGCCGTCCTTGCGCGAGGATGCGCGCTTGAACTCTTCGCGCAGCGGCCATTTGGCCTTCTCGGCCGCGACCTGGACGCACTCGACGAGCGCGGTATTCTTGGCTTCGCGCCGGTGAGCCTTCATGTCGCCGTCGCGATAGGCGTTGAGGATCCGGAATTCCATCGGGTCCATGCCGATGAGGCTTGCCAGCTTGTCCATCTGGCACTCGATGGCAAAATCCATCGCGGTGACGCCGAAGCCGCGCATCGCGGTCGCAGGAGTGCGGTTGGTGAAGACGCAATAGACGTCGCCGTAGACATTCGGGATGGTGTAGGGCCCTGGCAGATGCGCGGCGCATTTCACGGCTGCGTAGCTGGACAGCCGCGTATAGGCGCCGCTGTCGAAAAGGGCGCGGATCTTGCGTGCGACGATGCGGCCGTCGCGCATCACGCCGTCCTTGATATAGATGCGCTCGGCGCCGCGTGGCGGGCCGTATTGCATCTCTTCCTCGCGGCCGAACACGTAGCGTACGGGCCGCCCGGTCAGCATCGCGCCAAGGATCGCGAGCGGCTCAGTCAGCGTGTCCACCTTGCCGCCAAAGCCGCCGCCGACGGTGCCGCCGATGAAGTGGAAGGTGTTGGAGGGCACGTCCAGGATCTTGGCGCAGGTGTCGACCGAGAAGAACAGCGCCTGTGTCGATGTGTAGACAACGTAGCGGCCGTTCGTATCAGGGGCGGCAATCGCGCCGTTGGTTTCGGTCGGCGCGTGCTCGATCGGCGACATCTGGTAGCGTTGCTCCAGCACATGATCGGCGGTTGCCAGCGCCGCGTCGGCGTCGCCGAAGCGCAGCCTCTGGTGATCGTAGGTCTCGTGATAGGTGAACGTGTTCTTTGGATAGGTCTCGTTGACCACGGGTGCGCCGGGCTTCAGCGCGTCCTCGACGTCGAACACTGCCGGCAACGGCTCGTAATCGATCCTGACCTTTGCGATCGCTTCGAATGCCTCGCGCTCGCTGTCGGCGACGATGGCGAGGATCGGCTCGCCCTTGTAGCGGACTTTGTCGACCGCCAGCGACGGTTCGTCATCCTTGCCGAAATTGATCAGGCTGAGCAGCGTGTTGAGATTTACCGGCACATCAGTGCCTCTGATGATCCGGCGCACGCCGGCCGAGCGTTCCGCCTCTGTGGTGTCGATGCGGCGAATGCGTGCATGCGCCTGCGTCGAGCGGACGACCTTTAGATGCAGCATGCCTTGCAGCTTGTGGTCGTTGAAGTAGCTCGACGTGCCAGTGACATGGCCGAGCATGTCCTGCCGCTGCGTGCCCTTGCCGATTTCCTTTAAGTTGTCGTCGCGCTCGTCGGCGAAGATGTCCTTGCGCAGTTCCAGCATGGCCCACGTTCCCTTACGCGCTGACCCGGCCGCCGGCGGCGGCGAGAATGGCATTGATGATCGGCTCATAGCCGGTGCAGCGGCAGATGTTGCCGGAGATGGCCTCGATGACCTCGTCGCGGCTCGGCGAAGGATTGCGGTCGAGCAGGGCCTTTGCGGCCATCAGCATGCCCGGCGTGCAATAACCGCACTGGGCGGCAAAATTGTCGGCGAAGGCGCGCTGCAGCGGATGCAGGTTCGGACCCTGCCTCATACCGTCGAGCGTCTCGATGGAGCGGCCGGCGACGGTTTCAGCCAAGGTCAGACAGGAGAGGTGAAGCTCGCCGTCGATGAGCACGCTGCAGGTGCCGCAGCCGCCCTGGCCGCAGCCGAATTTCGGCGTCATGTCGCCGATCAGCTCGCGCAACGCGACCAGGAGATTGGTGCCGCCGTCGACGAAGATCGCGACGTCGCGGCCGTTATGGCGAAATTGCAGGGGAATTTTCGACATGGGGCTCTATTCCTGTCCCGACAGCAAACGGCGCAGATGTACGCCGACGATTTCGCGACGATACCAGGCGCTGCCGAGTGCGTTGTCGGCTGGCGATGCTCCTTCAGTCGCGGCGGATGCTGCGGCTGCGATGGTTGCAGCATCCAGCGAGCGGCCCTCAAGAGCCCGCTCCGCAGCGCGGGCGCGGATCTGCGTCGGCGCCATCGAGCCCAGCGCGACCCGCGCGCCGGCAATGCGGCCGCCGGAGATTGGCAGATGCGCGGCCAGCGTGATGACCGAGCCACCCTTCGGCTTGATGCGCGCGATCTTTCGATAGCGGAACGCCTCGGTACTCGCCGGCCGGGTGCAGGAGACCGACAGCACCAGAGTCCCGGCCTGCCGGCCGCGCGCCTGCAAGAACTCCTCGATGGGAATGTCGCGCGAGCCGAAGCCGCCAGCGACGGCGACAGTCGCATCGAGCGCCAGCAGCGCGACGGTGAAATCGCCATAAGGATTTGGCGCGAAGAGATTGCCGCCGACGGTGCCCATGTTGCGGACCGCGGGGCCGCCGATCGAACGGGCAGGGGCGTGCAGGAAGCCCAGGTCGCGCTCGGCAAGGACGCGCGCGAAGGTCACGCCGGCGCCCAGCGTGACGCGCGGGCCCGAGGCATCGATGCGGCTCAGCGCCTGGTCCTGGGCGCGAACGACGGTCGAGATCGACACATCGCCCTCGTTCAGCGCCCGCATCACCAGCGTGCCGCCGCCGAGATAGCGCGCGCTGCGGTCCGAGGACAGCGCGCCGGCCGCCTCGCTGGCGCTTGAGAAAGTCTTCACGGTCACGGCCATCTAGGCGGCCTCCTTCAGATGCCGGCGGATTGCGTCGAACCCGGCCTGGTAAATGTCTTCGGCAACCATGTGGGTGATGCGGTCGCGATCCTCGGGCCGGGTGGTGAAGCGCGACTCCCAGTGCCAAAAGGTGCGATCGCCGTCGGTGACCGGCAGCAGGCGGACATGAGCGACGTAGTTGAACATGGGGATCGGAGTATCGAGCAGGCAGTAGCTGAAGCTTTGTTCGAGGTCCGACAAGGCGAGCAATTGCTCGCGCAGCTCGGCGCCGTCCCTCAGCTTGAACCGCCTGACGCAACCGATCTTGTCGGAAGGATGCGCGCGCTCGATCGAAGAGGTCGCAACCGCCGGATGCCAGTGATCATGCCCGTTGAAATCGCGCAGCAGCGCCCACGCCGCATCCGTCGGCGCGTTGAGGATGGTGCTCTTGACGATGTGCGGCACGGCTAGACCCCGGCGATCTTCTTCACCTCGCCCCGCTTGCGGGGAGAGGTCGCGCCGAAGGCGCGGGTGAGGGGGAGCCTCCGCGAGTCTAACTGCTTTCGTCCCCGGGGAGACTCCCCCTCACCCCGCAGGGGGGGCGAGGGGGCGCAATGTGCCATGGTGTGAGTGTTTGCGATCATCGATCAGCCTCCAAACACGCGCTTGAGGGCATCGAACCCGCCCTGGAACACGCCGCCGCCGATGTTGCCGACGAGCTCGGCCTCGCGCTCCGGCGCGCAGTCGAACTCGGCTGTCCATTCCACGAAGGTCTGATCGCCGTCGGTGACCGGCGTGAGGCGCAAGGTCGCGACGTAGTTCTCGACGCCCATCGGCGATTCCAGGATCGAATAGGTGCAGAACATGTCGTAATCGGAGAGGCCCAGCAGCTTCTCGCGGATGCGGTCGCCGTTGCGCAGGCGAAAGTCGCGCACACAGCCGATCTTGTCCGCGGGCTCGCCGCCCTCGATCCGGCTTTCGGCAATCGCGGGATGCCAGTTCGGCAATCCGTTGAAGTCGCGCACGCGCGCCCAGACGCGATCGTTGCGCGCTTTGACGACGGTGGAGACGTAGACGCGGGCCATGGGTCGGACCTCAGCTCTTCTTGCGCGGACCGCGCTCGGCCGGCGGTTCACCGCCACCTTCAGCCGCAGGCGGCGCTGCCGCCGACTTGTCGCCACCGCCCTTGCGTGCGGAATCCTTGATGCCTTGCATGTCGCGAGCCTCGCGGATCAGGCCCGGCATTTTGGCAAGGCTGCCGCCCTCGACGCCGATATCGGACAGTATGGAGTCGATCAGCGGCGCCTGGACGCGGTAGCGCAGCGCGGAGTCGATCACCTCGTCGGTGGCGCTGCGGCCGCCATTGCCGCCATTGCCATTGCCGTTGAGACCATCGACCTGCAGGATGCGGATGCCCTCGATCTTTTCCATCGGCTTGACGCTCTCGCGCACGATGCCCTCGATCTTGTCGAGCAGCTTGCGGCGGAACAGCGAGTAGCGCGCCTGATCCGTCAGCACGTTCTCAGCCTCGTTGAGCATCCGCTGCGCCTCAGCCTCGACTGCGGCGCGGACACGCTCGGCGTCCGCGGCGATCCTCGTCTCCTCAGCCTGCTTCTCAGCGAGCAGCACCTCGACCGTCTTGCGGCGTTTGGCAATCTCGCTCTCGCGGGCGGTGACGACGCGCTCGGCCGCTTCCGTCGCGCGCATGCGGGCCTCTTCGGCCGCGGCCCGGGCAGCGGATTCTTCGAGCGACTTCTGGTGAATGGCGATCGCCTTTTCCATCAGGACCGTCTCGACCTCCTTCTCGCGATTGACCTCCAACTTACGCAGCTCGCGCTCGCGACCGATCCGGGCCTCGTCGAGGCCACGGTCGGAGGCGATGCGGGCGCGTTCGACCTCTTCGCGCGAGGCGATCTCGGCTTCTTGCAGCGACTGGACGCGCGCGACCTCGAGCTGCTCGATGGCGCGCCGCCGCTCGAGCCGCGCGGCTTCCAGCGCCTGCTCGCGCGAGACATCGGTGGTCTCGACCTCCTTGCGGGCGACGATCTCCGCCTGCCGAACCTGGCGGTCCGCATCGATCCGCTCGGATTTTTTCACCGAGAGGGCGATGACGCGGTCCTCGTCCGCGATCTCGATCGCCTTTTTCTGCTCGATATTGAGCACCTCGCGCTTCTTGGACGAGTTGATCCGTTCGGCCTCCAGCGCGAGATCGACCGTGATGCGCTGGCGCTCGATTGCGTCGCGCCGCTTCAGCTCGGCCGCTTCGAGGACGCCGGTCCGTTCGATTTCGAGCGCGCGGGTCTCGCGTTCGGCCTGGATCCGCTCGGCCGCAACTGCCTTCTCCTGAGCGATACGGGCCGCCTCGATCGCCTCGCGCGAGGCGATGTCGGCTTCTTCGACGGCGCGGTTGCGAGCGATCTCGAGCGAGCGCACGCGCTCTTCCTGGGCGATTCGGCTGGCCTCCGTGGTCTCGCGCGCGGCAATGCCGGCGACGTCGAGCGCCTGGTTGCGCTCGATTTCCAGTTGCCGCGTGCTCTGCTCGGCGGCGATGCGCTCGGCGGCGAGCGTCCGCTCCCTGGCGATGCGGGCGGCTTCGACGGCGCGCTGCGCCTCGATCTCGGCCTCCTGGATGGTGCGGACCTGCTGAATCTCCAGCGCGCGGGTGCGCTCGTCCGAGGAGATACGCTCGACATTCACGATCAAGGTCTGGGCGATACGCGCTTTTTCGGTCGCCTCGCGCGCGGCGATCTCGGCCTCGTCCACGGCACGGGAGCGCTCGATCTCGCGGCGCCGCGTCTCCTCTTCGTTGGCGATGCGGGCATCGGTCACGACCCGGTCCTGCTGGATGCGAGCCTTCTCGATGGCTTCGCGCGCGGCGATCTCGGCCTCCTCGACGGTTCGCATCCGCTCGATCTCGCGTTGACGGACCTCGCGCTCGGAGGCGATGCGGGTGGTATCGATCGAGCGCTGGTTGGCGATCCTTGTCTTCTCGATCTCCTCGCGCGCCAGCAGCTCCTTCTCCTCGATGGTGCGGGTCCGCTCGATCTCCTTCTGACGGGTCTCGCGCTCCGAGGCGATGCGGGCCTCGGCAATCGCCTGGTCGTTGGCGATGCGCGCGCGCTCGATGGCTTCGCGCGCCGAAATCTGTGCCTGCTCGGCTTCGGTCTCGCGCAGGGCCCTTTCGCGGGCAACTTCCGTGCGCTGCAGCGCGCGTCGCATCTCGATGTCGCGTTCCTGCTCCAGTCGCGCCGTCTCGCTTTCCCGCTCGATCTCGAGTGCCTGCCGTTCGGCTTCCAGATTGCGGGTTCGAATCTTGATCATCGAGTCCTGCTCGATGTCGTTGCGCAGCTTGCGCCTTTGCTCGATCTCCTCCATCAACCGGGTCAGGCCTTCGGCGTCGAAGCGGTTCGAGGGGTTGAAGAATTCAAGGTCGGTCTGGTCGAGATCGGTGATGGCGACGGATTCGAGTTCGAGACCGTTCTGGGCGAGGGCTTCCGCCGCATTGGTCTTGACCCGGGCGACATAATCGCCGCGCCGCTCATGCATCTCCTCCATGGTCATCTCGGAAGCGACGGAGCGGATCGCGGAGATGAATTTGCCGGCGAGCAGCGCGTGGAGTTGCTCCGGCTCCATGGTGCGGCGCCCGAGCGTTGCGGCCGCAATCGAGACGGCCTCGCGGGTCGGCTGCACGCGGACATAGAAGTCCGCCTCGATGTCGACGCGCATGCGGTCGCGCGTGATGACGGCATCCTGCCTCGAGCGTACGATGCCCATCGGCAGCACGTTCATGTTCACAGGCGTGTAGGCGTGGATGAAGGGCATCACGAAGGCGCCGCCGTTGATCACCACGCGTTCACCGAGGAAACCGGTCCGGACGAACGACACCTCCTTTGAGGAGCGTTGATAGAGCCAATTGACGATGTAGACGCCGACCACGATGACGATAACAGCGACGATCAGCCAGAGGATGAGCTCGCCGACCAGGATCCCTGACATGTTTCCCTCCCTCGATCTTTCAGGCGTTATGGCGCGCCGATCGCCTTGAATTTGCGGACCTGCTCCGTCAGAGCCCGTTCCACCGGCAGTCGCTCCATCGAGGAAGCGCCGTAGAAGCCGTGGCAGTAGCGGGTGTTCTTCATGATGAAGTCGGCATCCTGGGGATCCGCGATCGGGCCGCCATGGGCAAGCACCAGGATGTCCGGATTGACGCTGAGCGCGGCCGAGGCCCAGGTGTCGATGCGCGCCGGACAGTCCTTCAGCTTAGGCGCGGTCTGCGCGCCGATGGTGCCGCCGGTGGTGAGTCCGAGATGACAGACGATGATGTCGGCGCCGGCGATCGCCATCGCGGCGGCTTCCTTCTCGCTGAAGACGTAGGGCGTCGTCAGCAGGTCCTTCTCGCGCGCCTTGGCGATCATGTCGATCTCCAGCGCATAGGACATGCCGGTTTCTTCAAGGTTCGCGCGGAACACGCCGTCGATCAGCCCAACGGTCGGAAAGTTCTGCACGCCGGCAAAGCCGAGCGTCTTGAGCTGGTCGAGGAACACGTCCATGTCGCGGAACGGATCGGTGCCGTTGACGCCGGCGAGCACCGGCGTCTTGCTGATGACGGGGAGCACCTCGCCGGCCATCTCCAGCACGATGGCGTTGGCGTCGCCGTAGGGCATCAATCCCGCGAGCGAGCCGCGCCCGGCCATGCGGTAACGACCGGAATTGTAGATGACGATGAGATCGACGCCGCCGGCTTCCTCGCACTTGGCCGACAAGCCGGTGCCGGCGCCGCCGCCGACAATCGGCTCGCCGCGTCTTGCCATCTCGCGAAACCGTTTCAACAGGGCTGCGCGTTCAAAACGGGCCATCGGTCACCTCGACACTCTCCGGCGCGCCCCGGCGCGGCCGAACAGCGTTCGGAATGCGCTCACGATGGTCGAGGCGAACTCGGGATCGTTGATGTTTTGCTTGAGGCGGATCAGTTGCCGATTGCCCGTCTGCCGCACCGTGCGCTCCAGCGCTCGGAACAGGGCGGCGTCGGCCTCCGGATTCCAGAATGGCCGACCGCGGGCATCAAGTGCGGAGACCCCGCCCTCGGGCAGGAAGAAGCGCACCGGTCCGTCCATCTGGTTCAGCCGTTCGCCGATCCAGCGGCCGATGCGCTCGTTCTCCTCCGCCGTCGTCCGCATCAACGTCACCTGCGGATTGTGCACGTGGAACTTGCGGCCGCGGTAGCGCTCGGGGATGGTGTCGGGTGCGCCGAAATTGACCATGTCGAGCGCGCCGACCGAGCCGACATAGGGCACACGGGTGCGGAT
>NZ_JADFUE010000065.1:0-34266 GCF_054967145.1 Bradyrhizobium sp. UFLA06-24 | reverse complement strand
GACCAGATCGGCGAGGTGCTGCGCCTGCCCGAGGACAGCAAGGAGGACAACCCCGTCAACCTCGACCCCCGCATGGCAAAGCTCGCCGGCGGCGTCCACCGCCTCGACGGACAGCTCATGGTCGTCCTCGACGTCGATCGCGTCCTCGAGCTCGCGCCGGAGATGATGGCGGCCTGATACGGCGGCATTGCCGCCGAGGGACTCGCAGTTGGAAGTGCCCCGCACAGGGGATAGGAAGCAGAGGTTCATATGCGAACTTGTCTCGTCGTTGATGATTCCAGTGTCATCCGCAAGGTTGCCCGCCGGATCCTGGAAGGCCTCGACTTCCAGATCCTCGAAGCCGAGGACGGTGAGAAGGCGCTGGAGGCCTGCAAGCGCGGGCTACCCGACGCCGTTCTGCTCGACTGGAACATGCCGGTCATGGATGGCTACGAGTTCCTCGGTCATCTGCGCCGCATGCCCGGTGGCGACCAGCCGAAGGTGGTGTTCTGCACCACAGAGAACGACGTCGCGCACATCGCGCGCGCACTGCACGCCGGCGCCAACGAATACATCATGAAGCCGTTCGACAAGGACATCGTGACAGCGAAGTTCCAGGAAGTCGGCTTGATCTAAGCAACACCGGAGGCTGGACGGCTCCTTCAGTGTTCGTTTTTCAACTAAACCGTTTCAGTCTGAGTTGGTGAGTAATGAGTGTGGCGTTCGCAGGCAATTCGACCATGAGCCCGTCGCGTGAGGCCGGGCCGCTGCGGGTGATGATCGTCGACGACTCCGTCGTCATACGCGGTCTGATCTCGCGCTGGGTCGGAGCCGAGCACGACATGGAGGTGGCGGCGTCGCTGCGTACCGGGCTCGAGGCGGTCAACCAGCTCGATCGAATCAACCCCGACGTCGCCGTGCTCGACATCGAAATGCCCGAGCTCGACGGCATCTCCGCGCTGCCGCAGCTGCTGGCGAAGAAGCGCGATCTCGTCATCATCATGGCGTCGACGCTGACCCGCCGCAACGCGGAGATCAGCTTCAAGGCGCTGTCGCTCGGCGCGGCCGACTACATTCCGAAGCCGGAATCGACGCGCGAGACGTCCGCCGCGGACATCTTCCATCACGATCTGATCCAGAAGATCCGCCATCTCGGTGCAAGGCTGCGCCGGAAGCCGGCTGTGGCGTCCCCGCCGCTCGCGCCCGCCAGCCCCGCTGCACCGGCTGCGCGTGCGCCGGCCGTGGCGCGGCCCGCACCAGCTGCCGCCGCGCCGACCTTGTCGTCGGGCCCGCTGACCACGCGTGCGTTCTCGACCCAGGCGCCGAAAGTGCTGCTGATCGGCTCCTCGACCGGTGGCCCGCAGGCGCTCATGGCGCTCGTCACCGAGCTCGGTCCTGTCATCGACCGCTTCCCGGTGCTGATCACCCAGCACATGCCGCCGACCTTCACGACCATTCTCGCCGAGCATCTGGCGCGTTCGAGCCGCCGGCCGGCAGCCGAAGCGGTCGACGGCGAGCCGGTGAAACCGGGGCGCATCTATCTTGCGCCCGGCGGCAAGCACATGCGTGTCGCGCGCAGCGGCGCGGACACGGTCATCGCGCTCGATGACGGCCCCGCCGTCAATTTCTGCAAGCCCGCGGTCGATCCGCTCTTCACCTCGGCGATCGACATCTGGCACGGCAGCATCCTCTCCGTGATCCTGACGGGCATGGGCTCGGACGGCATGCGCGGCGGCAAGGACATCGTCGCCGCCGGCGGCAGCGTGATCGCGCAGGATGAAGCGTCCAGCGTGGTATGGGGCATGCCGGGAGCTGCTGCCAACGCCGGTATCTGTGCGGCGATCCTGCCGCTCAACCAGATCGGCGCCAAGGTCAACCGCCTGTTCGCGGGAGATCGTTCGTGACGCCCGCGGACTACGACTACCTGCGCAAGTTTCTGAAGGATCGCTCCGGTCTCGATCTGTCGCCCGACAAGCAATATCTCGTCGAGAGCCGGCTGTTGCCACTGGCCCGCAAGGCGAGCCTGCCAGGCATCCCCGATCTCGTTCTCAAGATCAGGAACGGCGATGGCCGGCTTGCGACCGACGTGGTCGAGGCCATGACCACCAACGAGACGTTCTTCTTCCGCGACAAGATTCCGTTCGATCATCTGCGCGACAGCATCGTACCGGGCTTGATCCAGGCGCGCGCCGCGCGCAAGAGCCTGCGCATCTGGTCGGCGGCTTCGTCGACGGGGCAGGAGCCCTACTCGATCGCGATGTGCCTGAAGGAGATGGGCGCGGCGCTCGCTGGCTGGCGCATCGAGATCATCGCCACCGATCTGTCACAGGAGGTGCTGGAGAAATCCAAGGCCGGCGTCTACAGCCAGTTCGAGGTGCAGCGCGGTCTGCCGATCCAGTTGCTGATGAAATACTTCACGCAAGCGGGCGAGGTCTGGCAGCTCAATGCCGATGTCCGCGCGATGGTGCAGTTCCGCCAGCTCAATCTGTTGCAGGACTTCTCCCATCTCGGCACCTTCGACGTGATCTTCTGCCGCAACGTGCTGATCTACTTCGATCAGGACACCAAGGCGGTGATCTTCGAGCGCATGGCGAAGGCTCTTGAAGCCGATGGCACGCTGCTGCTGGGCGCCGCCGAATCCGTCGTCGGCATCACCGATGCGTTCCGTCCGATTTCGGATCGTCGCGGCCTCTACCAGCTCAATCCGGCGCGCTCCGGCCGCCCCATGGGGGGATTGATGCCGCAACCGCTGAAGGTCGCCGCGGCGAGGTGAACTTCTCCTCGTCACTCCGGGCTCGCGACTTTGTCGCGCCCCGGAATGACAAATCACAAAATCGCATGCGGCAAGAAGCGCGAGCTGTTTCCCGTGATCGGACTCTCGTCCTCGCGGATCGACAACCCGCATGGCTTGTGGTTCACCAGCCAGCTTCCCACCACGGGATAGACGCCGGAGAAGTTCGGCAGCGGTGACAGCGCCTGGCGCACAAAGCCCTCGGCACCGTAGGGACCTTCGTGCGCGTCGAGCGACAACCCGCCCGACATTATGGTGACATTGGCGCCTTCGCGCGACAGGAGCGGCTTGCGGACATAGGAGCTGCCGAGCTCGGCGGCGCGCGGATCGTCCTCGAAGAAGGCCGGCAGCAGATTGGGATGGTTCGGGAACATCTCCCAGAGCAACGGCAGGATGCCCTTGTTGGAGAGCACCGCCTTCCATGGCGGCTCGATCCAGCGGGTCGGTGCCTCCATCAGCTTGGCGCCGAAAGCGTCATTGAACATCCATTCCCAGGGATAGAGCTTGAAGACGAGCGCCATGTCGTTGTTATCGAGATCGACGAAGCCGCCGGCCTCGTCGCGCCAGCCGATCTCCTCGATATCCAGCAGCGTGGTCGAGAGGCCCGCCTGGCGCGCGGTGTCCTCGAGATAGGCGAGGGTGCCGGCATCTTCCTCATTGCCGGTCGTGCCGGTGAGGTGCAGATGATGGCCCGCGGCAACCTCTTTCCACGCCTCGATGAGTCGCTCGTGGATGGAGTTGAACTGGTCGGCGCGCGCGGGGATGATGCGCCGCTCGATGGCCTGCTCGAGCCAGGTCCATTGAAACACCGCGGCCTCGAAGATCGAGGTCGGCGTGTCCGCGTTGTATTCGAGCAGCTTTGCCGGACCCTCGCCGTCGTATTTCAGGTCGAACCGGCCGTAGAGGCTGCGGTCGTCGCGCTCCCAACTCTCGGAAATGAAGCTCCAAAACGCTTCCGGAATCTTCAAGCGCCGCAAGTAGCGCTCCTCGCCGATCACGCGGCCGGCAAGCTCCAGGCACATTGCGTCGATCTCGCCTGTCGGTGTCTCGATTCCGCGCTCGATCTCGTCGAGACTGAAGGCGTAATAGGCGCGCTCGTCCCAATAGCGTTCGCCATCGATGGTGTGGAAGGCGAAGCCGCATTGCTCGGCGGTCTGTTGCCAGTCGTCGCGCTCGGGACAAGGGATGCGTTGCATGTGTCAGCCGCCGCCGTGGCCGCCGTGCCCATGACCGCCATGTCCATGACCGGCATGGCCGTGCATGCGATGCAGCGTGCCGCCGAAGCCGCCATAGCTCGGCCGGCAATACGGCTTGCCGTCGATGCCGGGCACGGCTTCGAGCCCGGAGCCGCAGGGAAGCTCGCGCTTGGTGAATCCCATCGAGACGACGCTGACCGCGGCGCTTCCCATCAGCGTGAGCATGACCCTTCGCGAGCGCTTCATGGCGTGTCCTCCCGCGCACTTTAAAGCAGACCGGTGCGCGGCGTTGAATTCAAAACCTCGCGCGTCAGCTGCCGCCCGAGAACGCATGCGCAAACGAGCCGAAGCCGCCGCGGCTGACGCCGCCGGAGCCTGCGTCGGACGAGCCGCCCGACGAGGAATGATTGGAGGAGTCGCTGCTGTAAAAGCTGGACCGGGACGACCAGTGCGAGCCGCTGCCACCGGACGAGCTGCTGCTGCAATTGGTGTTCGTCTGCGCAGGCGCCACCGCGCCGGGAACTGTCGTCCCGACGGGAGTCGGATCGCAGTTCCGCCGCGGCATCAGCGTGAAGGCGGTGGTGCCGACCGCGATCGTGCCCATCACGAGCAGCGCCACATGGCCCGAGCGCTTCACCGGCTCCCGCGGCGGCAGGGGCAGGTCTGCCGGCATGCGCGGCCGGCGCTTGCCGAACTCCTTGCTGGGATGATTGTTGGCCATATCAGTAAATCATGCAGGCGGCGTTGAGGAGGCCTGCGGCGAGCGAGGACAGGCCGAGCCAGATCGCCGGCGCGAGTTCGCCGGCGGCGATCCGTCCTGACAGGTTCGGCACCGGGATCTTCACGATGTAGAACACGGCGACCTGCACGATCAGCGCGATTGCGGCCCAGATCAGGCAGTCCAGCACATTGGCCGAATGTGCAATCGCGCTGAACAGCGGGGCCACGAAGCCGAGCAGGCTGAGGCCGAGCGCGATCGCTGCGGCAGGATCGTTGTCACGAATGAGCTGGAACTCGTTATGCGGTGTGATCCGCGTGTAGACGAACAGATATGCCACTATCGCGATCAGCCCGGTGCAGAAATAGACCAGGAAGGCTGGCAGGCCGGCGAGCGATTGCAGGATCATGGGAGTGGTCCGAAATTGGCGCCGGCGAATTCTGGCACGATGGCTTAGTCGCCGCACCGGGCCTTCTGGTTCGATCCCCAGAAACGAGTCTGTGCGCGCCGGGCGACGCACAAATTTTCGGGTCGCATGAGACGTGCTTCACAAATGCGTCTCGAGGTTGTGTGTGATAGTCTGGGACATTGTTTTTTGCGGCCGCCCCCGTTTCGACCGCCGCGCTCATTCGAGGGATGCTTTTTCGGATCAAGATCTTGTTGAGTGAGGCTCAAAATGCCTGTTGCCGAATACGAAGATTTCGAGCTCGAGATCGGCTCCGATCTGCCGGTGGGCGGAGGGCCTCAGCAATATTACGGCCGCGTCGTCAGATCGCCGGCCGGCGAGGCGCCGAAGAGCCAGGTCAAGTTCTGGTTCTCCGCCCCCGGCGAACTGGCCAAGCTGCGCGGCGAGCTGGAAAGCGCCGTCCTCGAAATCGACGAGAAGAATCGCCAGGGCCCGACCACGCGCGGCGAGCAGGTGCTGCGGGATTTCGGCCGCGGCGTGTTCCGCAGCGTCTTCACCGACGTGCCGTCGATCCAGCGGATCTACGAGCGCAGCAAGGGCGCGGCGCAGGATCTGCGAATCAAGCTGCGCATCGAGGCCGCCGACCTCGCCGGGCTGCCCTGGGAATATCTCTACGACGAAGACGACATGCCCGGCTTCGTCAGCCTCACGCGCCCGATCGTGCGTTATCTCGAGACGGCGGGCGGCGTCAGCCGGATGGGCGTCAAGGGACCGTTGCGCATTCTCGGCATGATCGCCGATCCCTCGACCAGCGAATGGCCGAAGCTCAACGTCGTCAAGGAGCGCGACCGCATCAACAAGGGCATCGATGCGCTCCAGCACGAGGGCAAGGTCGACTTCCAGTGGGTCACCGGCGGCACCGGAAAGGACCTGATGAAGAAGCTGCTCGAAGGCGAATGGCACATCTTCCACTTCATCGGGCATGGCGGGGTCGAGGAAGCCTCGCCCGGCGCCGGTGCCAGCGGCTTCGTTGTGATGGTCGACGAGGACGGCAAGCCGGTGAAGAAGTTCGCCTCGGACCTTGCGATGATGCTCACGGGCGCGCGGCGCAGCCTGCGCCTGATCGTGCTCAATTGCTGCGAGAGCGCGAGGATCAATGTCGGCGACCGCTTCGGCAATCCGGCGATCGGACTGATGAAGACGGGATGGCTGCCCGCCGTGGTCGCGATGCAGTTTCCGATTACCGACAATGCCGCGATCTCGATGTCGGAAGGCTTTTACGCCGCTCTCGCCGGCAACCGCCCGATCGACGACGCGGTGACGCTGGCGCGCAAATTCATCCAGGAGAAGTCGCGGGTCGAGTGGGGCATTCCGGTCCTCTATATGCGCTCGCCGGACGGCCGGATCTTCGACGTCGAAGCGCCGCAGCCGCTGGCGCCTCCGCCCGAGGCGGCGCGCCCTTCGAAGGAGCTTCTGCAACAGCGCCGCGACGACTTCATGGAGGCGCTGCTGGTTGCCCCGACGACCATCGAGGCGCTCGAGGACCTGACCCGGCGCGGACAGGAGCTTCACGGCCTCCTGGCGGACGATGCCGAGCTCTCGGCCCGGCTCGCAAGAGTTTATTTCGATCTCGGCACGCTTCAGCACAAGCAGAAGCAGATTCCGAAGGCGGCGGCGAGCTTCGCCTACATGCTCAAGCTCGACCCGACGAGGCCGGAATATTTCGTGCGCCGCGCCAATTTCAACGTGACGGTCGGCCTCTACGAGAATGCGCTCAGCGACATCACCGAAGCGATCAAGCTCAAGCCGGGGAGCGCGGAGTTCTACTGGATCAAGGGCATCGTCAGCATGACGGCCGCCGGCACCGACGACAAGCGCGGCTATGTCGAGGAGGCGATCAAGGCCTTCGGCACGGCGATCTCGACCAACGAGAACGAGCCGAAATATCTGGTGTCGCGGGCCAATGCCTATGCCCAGATCAAGGACGTGGCGAAGGCCCAGAACGATATGGACAGCGCGATCGCGCTGGCTCCGGACAACATCGATCTCCTGGTCCAGAAGGCCAGGATGGTCGCTCAGGCTGCGTGATGCTTCACGCGGGTCGCCGGGTGTCGCGATATCCGGCGCGCCTTTCAACAGAGAACCCTAGCAATAGGAGTTCGTCGTGCCGCTTGCTCATGTCGTCGACCCCTTGAATGCGATCTTCGAGTCCTTCGGCGGACCGCTGCTGGTCGTGCTGTTCTATTGGTTCAGGTTTCATACGCTGAAGGGCACCCGCTCGTTCACGACGCGGCCGCTGTTCCTGTTCGGCCTCGCCGTCTTCGTCACGCCGTTCCTGCTGCTCTACACCATTCTCCCCGAGAAGCTGTCGCCGCTCGCCGCGGTATGGCTCTTGATGTTCGCCTGGCTCGTTCCGGTCGCGCCGAAGGCGTGGCGGAAATTCTGCCAGGAGCTGGCCGGCATTCCCGCCCGCGCGCTCGCGCTGCGCGAGACGCTGGCTGCAGCGCCGTTCCAGGTCGGTCCGGACGACATGCCGAGCCTGCAGCGCAAGCTGTCCAGGGTCGGCTACCAGATCGACGATTTCCGCGCCACGCAATCGACCGCGATCCAGTCGCGCTTCCTCAAGATCTCGGCGCTGATGCTGCATTTCGAGCGCTGGGCCGGCGAGCATCAGGCCTTCATGGAGCGCAATTCCGATCTCCATGCGGAGCTGCTCGCGGTCTATGACCAGCTCTGCTTCCGTACCGTCCGCGTGCTCAAGAGCAGCGCCGAGATCTATGGCGCGATCATGGAGGACAGCCATGTCGAGCCTGACGACTGGCAGGCGCTCGACAAGCTCTCGACCCGTCACACCGTGGTCAGCCAGCTGCAGCTGGCCGCCCAGACCGCGGCGGGATGCATGCTGGAGGATCTGCGCAAGGACATGGATTCCCTGCTCAACAATCTCCTGCTGTTTGCCGCACGCGCCGCGCTCGCCGGCGAATGGACGCTGGCGCGCAGCCAGCGCAGGCTGGGCGCGATCGGCTTCACGCTGGAGCCGCCCCCGGCCGGAATCGGGAAGTTCGTGATGACCGTTGCGGCCTTCACGTTCGGCTGGTGCCTTCTGTGGCTGCTTGGATCTGGCAAGATCATTCACGTGCCCGGAGATCAGGCCGCCGGCATGCTGCGGACGCTGGTGACGACGCCCCTGCAGTTCATTCTGAATTTCTGGCTGGTCTACTATTTCAAGCGCTATTACGGCTTCGCTAACGAGACGATCTTCGGCCGCCTCCCGGTCGGATTCATCCTGTCGATCGGGCTCTGCAGCGCCCTGGTTTTCTTTCCGATCCAGGCGACGTTCGATGTCTATCAGTTTCCCGATCGATCCTATCCCGACGTCGTGCTGCGCGATCTGCCGCTGCTGATCTTTCCCTGGGGCATCGGCGCGATGACCGCGCTGCTGGTGCAGGATTCGACCTGGGGCAGGCGGTCGCGCAAGACGCGGCGGATGCGCGACGGTCTCGTGTTTGGTGGCGGCATGACGGTGATGTTGTGGCTGCTGCTCGCGATCCACCAGCTCATCTCGATGCCGGTGATGGAGATCGTCGACCGGGTCTCCGGGGGCGCGTTCCTGCTGTCCTTCGTGCTGCCGACCTTCGCGTTCGGCTTCATCATCGGCTACGCGATGATCGGCCGGCTGCGCGAGGCGGCCGCGCGCAGCCCGGTGTGGAAGCCGGACTTCGCGACGCCGTCGCTCGCCGGCATCTGAGGCGGCCCAAAAAACAAAACCCCGCCATTTGCGGCGGGGTCCAGGCTGGGAGGAGCGAGCCCGAGGCGGCTCGCGACGTAAACGGATCAGGCGGGAATGCGCTCGTCGGCCTCGTGCGGCTCGCGCAGCACGTAGCCGCGGCCCCACACGGTCTCGATGAAGTTGCGTCCCTCGGAAGCGTTGGCCAGCTTCTTGCGGAGCTTGCAGATGAAGACGTCGATGATCTTCAGCTCGGGCTCGTCCATGCCGCCATAGAGGTGGTTGAGGAACATTTCCTTGGTCAGGGTCGTACCCTTGCGGAGCGAGAGCAGCTCCAGCATCTGGTACTCCTTGCCGGTCAGGTGCACGCGCTGGCCGCCGACTTCGACCGTCTTGGTGTCGAGGTTGACGACGAGGTCGCCGGTCTGGATGACCGACTGGGCGTGACCCTTGGAGCGGCGCACGATCGCGTGGATGCGGGCAACCAGCTCGTCCTTGTGGAAGGGTTTGGTCATGTAGTCGTCGGCGCCGACGCCGAGACCCTTGACCTTGTCCTCGATGCCGGCGAGGCCGGAGAGGATCAGGATCGGTGTCTTGATCTTGGAGACCCGAAGCTGCTTGAGCACGTCGTAACCGGACATGTCGGGCAGGTTGAGGTCGAGAAGGATAATGTCGTAATCGTATAATTTACCGAGATCGACGCCTTCTTCCCCCAAATCGGTCGTGTAGACGTTGAAGCTCTCAGACTTCAGCATCAGCTCGATCGACTGCGCGACGGCGCTGTCATCTTCAATCAGCAAAACGCGCATGCCAGTTCCCCATAGTCGCCGCTCCTGGGCGTCAGGTCGGCCGCATTCGCGGCACTCAACAAAACGCCTTTGAACAACTGATTCGGATCCTGACAACAGATGGTTAACAAATCCTGATTCTGGAACGCAAGTCCCCCCGGGTGCAATTTTTGTCGAATCGCCCTAAGGTCTTGTGCGCGAAGCAGCTTTCGTTATCCGTTTCCGTTCAAGTTCCACTTTAAGAGACGGGCCTAACCGACTCCCGCGACTCAGCCTTCTTCTGAAGGGGAGCCACGCTCAGTCACAAAGACAGTGACGCAATGATTAACGATGCGGGTAAACACGAAGTTAAGCGCTGTTCAGAAATATGGCGAAACTTAAGAGTTTCGCCGTGACGGCCGAAATCACGACAAGCGTGCGCTGCTGTGAAGGCCCTCTTGTGAAGGCTGTTTTGATGAAGGCCGATCAATGAAAGCTCTTGCCGAACAGATCGGCGATATCGACGGCGTCAACATCTATGGCCGCGTGGTCGGCGTGCGCGGCTTGATGGTCGAGGTCGCCGGACCGATTCACGCGATGTCGGTCGGTGCACGGCTCGTGATCGAGACCGGCGCCAACCGTTCGATCCCCTGCGAGGTGATCGGCTTCTCCGGCAGCAACGCTGTCGTGATGCCGTTCGCCGGACTCGAGGGCGTGCGCCGCGGCTGCAAGGCCGTCATCGCCAATGCCGCCAATCTGGTGCGTCCGTCGCCGGCCTGGCTCGGGCGTGTCGTCAACGCGCTGGGCGAGCCGATCGACGGCAAGGGGCCGTTGCCGCAAGGCGCTTCGCCGATGCCGTTCCGCAATACGCCGCCGCCGGCGCATTCGCGCAAGCGCGTCGGCGCGCCGCTCGATCTCGGCGTCCGTGCGATGAACACCTTTCTCACCTGCTGCCGCGGCCAGCGCATGGGCATCTTCGCAGGCTCCGGCGTCGGCAAATCGGTGCTGCTCTCGATGCTCGCGCGCAACGTCGATGCCGCCATCAGCGTCATCGGACTGATCGGCGAACGCGGCCGCGAAGTGCAGGAATTCCTGCAGGACGATCTCGGCGAGGAAGGTCTCGCGCGCTCCGTCGTGGTGGTCGCGACCTCGGACGAGCCGGCCCTGATGCGTCGGCAGGCCGCGTATCTGACGCTCGCGATCGCCGAATATTTTCGCGACGAGGGTCAGGACGTTCTCTGCCTGATGGATTCGGTGACGCGCTTTGCCATGGCCCAGCGCGAGATCGGCCTGTCCGCCGGCGAGCCGCCGACGGCCAAGGGCTACACGCCGACGGTCTTCACCGAGCTGCCGAAGCTGCTCGAGCGCGCCGGACCCGGCCTCGGAGAGGGCGCCATCACCGCGATCTTCACGGTGCTGGTCGACGGCGACGATCACAACGAGCCGATCGCGGATGCGGTCCGCGGCATCCTCGATGGTCACATCGTGATGGAGCGCGCGATCGCCGAGCGCGGCCGCTACCCCGCCATCAACATCCTCAAATCAGTGTCGCGAACCATGCCGAAATCGGCGGATCCGCAGTTCTGGCCGGTCATCCAGAAGGCGCGGACGGTGATGGCGACCTATGCCGACATGGAAGAGCTGATCCGCCTCGGCGCCTACCGGGCCGGCTCCAGCCCCGAGGTCGACGAGGCGATCCGCCTGCACGAGCCGCTGGAGGCCTTCTTGCGGCAGCGCAAGGACGAAACCGCCTCGCTGGCCGACGGCTACCGCCAATTGGCGCAAATCCTCGGGAATTTGGAAACGGAACGCTAACTTTGTCACGTCATCATCCGTTCCCACAGAGTAGCAGAGCCGGTCTGGGCCCCATCAGGGCCTGTGGGGAGACCGGTGCCGTCCCAATGTGTGTATGTCTTGCAGCAAAGGGACTTCTGGGGAGTACGAGTCGATGAAGTCACGTGATACCCTCATTCGCCTGAAGAAGTTTCAGGTCGACGAGAAGCGCCGCCGGGTCGCCCAGATCGAGTCCATGATCGCCGACTTCCAGCGGATGTCGGTCGATCTCGAACGCGAGATCCAGACCGAGCAGGACCGCGCCGGGATCAACGATCCCTCGCATTTCGCCTATCCGACCTACGCCAAGGCTGCCATCCAGCGCCGCGAGAACCTGACCCGCTCGGCCGACGAGCTGAAGGGCCAGCTCGAGGAAGCCAAGGCCGCGCTCGGCGAAGCCTTCGAGGAGCTGAAGAAGGTCGAGCTCCTGGACGAGCGCGACCAGGCCCGCGAGCGTGCCGAAGAAAACGCCCGCGAGCAGGCCGACATGGACAGCATCGGCTTGATGCGCTCCCGCATCGGCGCCGTCGCGTAAGCGGCCGCCCGCGTCAAAAATCCTTGCGAATTTGCCAGCCCGGACCCGCAAGGTCCGGGTTTTTGCATGCGCTGTCCACAGTGTGGCGCCCGGCCCCTTGGTGGCGGGCTTGGCCGCGCGCTATGGTGGTGGGAGCTGTGTCAGCGACGGCGGTGTCCACCTCTCCCTTTGGGAGAGGTCGGCGCGGAGCGCCGGGTGAGGGGGGACGGTCTCCCGCTAGCCCTTCGCCCCCTCACCCGATTTGCTGCGCAAATCGACCTCTCCCCGTCGGGGAGAGGTGAAGAGAGACGACGCGTCGCGCGTTGGGGGGCTGAATGCTGACGCCAGCAGAGCTGGTCGGGCTGATTGAGGCGGTGGCGAAGCGCGATTCTGCCGCGTTCGAGCGCCTCTACGCCGCCACGCGCGCGAAACTCTATGGCGTCGTGCTTCGTATCTTGCGCCGACAGGATCTCGCAGAGGAGGTCATTCAGGAGACCTACGTCAAGATCTGGAACAGTGCCGGCCAGTTCAATCCGACGATGTCTTCGCCAATCACGTGGATGGCGTCGATCGCGCGCAACCGCGCCATCGATATCGTGCGCAAGAAGACGGAAGCCTCCCTCGAGGAAGAGCCGCAGGCGATGGAGGTCGCCGCCGAAAGCGCCGATCCGCTGGCGCGGCGGGAGATGACGGAGGAGCTGAAGCGGCTGTTGGAATGTATCGGCCGGCTCGAGCCGGACCGGCAGCGGCTGGTGCTTCTCGCGTACTATAACGGCTGGAGCCGCGAGCAATTGGCGCAGAAATTCGCAGCGCCCGTCAACACGGTGAAGACGTGGCTCCGGCGCAGCATGCTTGATATCCGGCAGTGCCTCGGACTTTAGAAGATGATGAGGGAGTATGTGTTAGCGCAGCGTTCTTTCTTCACCGCTCCCATAGGGAGAGGTGAAAGCAGCTGAATGGCCTACAGCGAGGACCATATCGCGCTCGCCGCGGAATATGCGCTCGGTACACTCGATGCCGACGAGCGCGGGGAGGTCGCGACCATGATGGCGGTCGACGAGGAGTTTTCCGCAATCGTGCGCGCCTGGGAATTCCGGCTCGGCGTTCTCAACCAGATGGTCGGCACGATCGAGCCGCGGCCGATCGTGTGGGAGAACATCAAGCGCGAGATCGCGCTGAGCGCATCGACGCAAGAATCGTCGGAAGTCGCGTCCCCTCAATCGTCCCAACATCCGCCGGCGCTGTCGGATGCGCCGCCGTCAGTGTCGGAAGCTTTATCGCCGGAGCCTTCAACGCCGGAGGCCCCTGCGCCGGACGCTTCGTCCCCGGATGCGCAGCCATCGGAGCCGTCGCCATCAAGCTCCGACGCCATTCCGATCTTCCCGCCGCAATTCGTGCCGCAGACCCATGCGCCAGATCCGAGCGTCGCACCCGTATTGCAGGCGACTGGTGTCGACGACAGCAACGTTGTCCTGCTCGAGAGCCGCGTGAAGCGCTGGCGCACGATCGCCTCGGCGGTGGGCGCGCTCGCGGCCGCGCTGCTGGTGACGCTGTCGCTTCAGGTCTTCCTGCCCGATGCGCTGCCCGGCGTCCTACGGCCGGCACCGCGCATCCAGACGGTCGAGGTCAAGGCACCCGCCGCGCCGCTGTCCTCGACGGCGCAATACGTTGCCTTGTTGCAAGGCCAGGGCGGCGGTCCCGCCTTCATCCTCACCATCGACGGGGCGACCAGGAATTTCACCGTGCGCAAGGTCGGCGCGACGCCAGAGCCGGGCAAGAGCTATGAGCTCTGGCTGATCTCCGACAGGCTGCCGCGCCCGCGCTCGCTGGGCGTGATCGGCAATGGCGACTTCACGGCGCGTCCGGTGCTCGCCGGCTATGATGCCGACCTCGTCAACGGCGCGACCTATGCGGTCACGATCGAGCCCTCGGGCGGCTCGCCCAACGGCCAGCCGAGTTCGGCGCCGGTGTTTTCCGGCAAGCTGATCGAGACCGTACCGCCGTCCCAGCCGCAGGCGCCCGCGAAGAGGTAGAGCCGCGTGTGAGGGCGGGCTGTCATCGCCCGGCTTGATCGGGCGATCCAGTACTCCGAGACGGCTGTGATGAAGTCGATGAGCCGCGGCGTACTGGATACCCCGCCTGCGCGGGGTATGACCGCAATGGCTCTGCACGAATCTCAGCAACGTCGCCACGGTCCATTTTGCCGTCGCAATCCGACAAGTCCCGCCAAATCCAGCCCCGATTTGAACCTCCGTCCGTTTCGCGGCGTCAAATGCCCGGAATTTGCAGTCGGCACGGCCGATCACGGTGCCGCAGAGGGGCTAGAAATCAGATGGATGCAGCCAAGCCGCCGGGCATCTTTATCCACCAATATGCAGGCCTGCCGCACGGGCCGGCGTTCGAACATTGGCGCGATAGAGCCCTGGGCTCCTGCGGCCTCGAGATCGGGCCGAGCCACGGCGACAGCATCGATTGCCGGTTGCAGGTCAGCGTGGTCGGCAACATCGCGCTCGGCCTTCCCGAAGGGGCCTCAGCGCAATATTCCCGCACGCAGAGCGGCCTTGCCGACGGCAGCGACGATCTCGTGCTGATCGCCGCGCATGCCGGCCTGGTCAGCGTCCGGCAGAACGGTCATACCGTCGAACTCGCGCCGGAGCAGATGGTGCTAGCCGACATGGGCATCACCGGTAGCGTCGGCCACACCGACGAGAACCGCTTCACCACCATCCGCATGCCACGCCGCGCGCTGCTCGACATCAATCCGCGCGCCGAGGAGAAGCTGTCCCAGGTGCTGTCGGACGGCGCGGTCGCCGAGACGATCTTCCGCTATCACGCGCTTGCCGCGCATCACGCTCCGCATCTCGACGCCGTCGGCCAGCGCCTCACCGCGCAGCACATGGTCGATCTCGTCGGTCTCCTGCTCGGCACGGACGCAGAGCACGCTGCGCTCGCGCGCGGTCGGGGCCATGCGGCGGCCCGGCTCGATCTCATGCGCGCCGACGTCATGGCCGCCCTCGGCCGCAACGACCTCTGTCTGTCGGAGGTCGCAACCCGCTCAGGCCTCAGCCCGCGCCAGGCGCAACGGCTGTTCGAACAGGCCGGTACCACCTTCACCGAATTCGTGCTGGAGCAGCGTCTGCTTCTGGCGCGAAAACTGCTTGGCGATCCCCGCGCGCGGGCGCGCAAGATCAGCGACATCGCGCATTCCTCGGGCTTTTCAGATCTGTCCTATTTCAACCGCGCCTTCCGCAAGCGCTTCGGTGCGACACCGTCGGAACTGCGCGAGGCGTGAGTCCCGATCGCTGTTACGCGCGATCGCCATCGTTGACACGCGGCCTTGCTTCGATCGGTGGCGGGCAGACTATCCGCGCACAAGCGTAACGCCGGTAATGAGGCACAAAACGCCGATCCCGCGAAGCATCGTGATTGGTTGTCGCGGCAAGCCGAAGAAGCCGAACTGGTCGAAGGCCAGTGAGCTCAGCAATTGGCCGACGATGATGAGAGTTGCCACCGTCGTCACCCCAAGTCGTGGCACCATGTAGATGCTGGTGGCAATGAACGTCGCGCCGAAGACACCGCCCGTCCATGCCATCCAATGAGCACGTCCGGCGAGCGCTGCATCGGGGATCGGTTCGCGGACGGCAACGAGCAGCAGCAGCAGGGCGATGGTCCCTCCACAATAGCTGACCAATGCGCTCCACCGCGCCGATTGCAAGGCGCTGCCGAGGCTTGCATTCAGCACTTGTTGAAGAGCGAGGCTGAAGCCTGCGGCCAGGACAAAGAGAGGTGCGAGGTAATTCATGCGGCTCCTTCAGGCTCGTAAGAGCGAGGAGCGAATACCTTAAGCGTCTCCGCCACGCTGCGTCTGGAACGAAATCGACCGCCCGACTGCGAAACCGATGCGGTAAGCGGCTGGCGTCACCCCGTAAGCGCGCCGAAAATGCCTTCCGAAATGGCTCTGGTCGGCGAAGAGCCCGGCATAGGCAACGTCCGCGACGGTGTCGCCTTGCTTAAGCCGCGCCCGGGACGCTGCCAAACGCATCGCCAAGCGGTAGCCGCCAGGCGTCATCCCTATCTGACGCTTGAAAGCCCGAATGAACCCGTCGCTCGAATAGCCCGACCGTTCAGCCATCGCGCGGATTTCGAGATCGTTGGACAGGACCAACTTCGCCAGGTCTGAAGTCGTCGAAAATCGCTCCTCATCTCTCAAATCAGCCCCGCCAACCGCATCGAGCAAATCCGCCGGCGAAATCGCGCGTGGATGCCGTAGGCGCTGCGGCCTTGCAACGCCACGCACGGCCTTATGAGCGCTCGATACATACAGATGAGTCACGACGGATCCCTCGCCTCCATGCGAGGAATGGGGGACGCCTCCCGGGATGACCACGATGTCGCCAGCAGTCGCGCGGAATTCTCCGAACGAGGTAGCATAGACCCGCCATCCTGTTCGGACGGCAGAGATCTGAACGTCAGGGTGAACGTGGCAGGCGAGCGCGATCGGCTTCGCCGCCGCAAGCCGGCCGACTTCAATCAGCGGATCAGTTGCCCACGGGCGATAGGTCCACGTGTCAGACATCGGTGGTTCATAAGATGATTTTGTCTCGGTGGCCAAGACGGTGCGGATTCGTCGTGCTCACCGATGAACAGCATACCCCGGACATGAGAAAGCGCCCGTGGGGGGCGGGCGCTTTCTGTAGTCGACTTGGGGTTGGGGTCGTCTACATATCCACGTGGCGACTTTGGGGGGCTGGTAAAGAGCCGCGTGAATTCCTTGAAACTCAAAATCTCCTTAGCGAACGAGCGTTGCGTTCGAGCTGGTGATCACAACCGGCTTGCCGGCCTTGATGACGCGGGCAGTCTGGGTCAGGCCGTCATCCGAACCCGTGCGTGCCGTGATGCCGAAGCCAGCGACTGCGATCCCTGCGACGAGGGCCACGACCACAATCTTCAAGTGGGTCGAGCGATCTGCGCTGTAGATCGAGTGGTTCATGGAAGCCTCCTGCCGCCATCTACCCGAAGTAGTCGCCGGCCTGTTCAGGCAGGTTCATGCTTCCGGTGCCCAACAACCTAGTATTGGGGGGATTCGTTCCCAAGTGGCCATCACAAGAGCGTGATAGGACGTGAAAGATCGCGATCAAAATCCTATCGCGATCGCCTGATTATACAATTATTTCAATGACGTAATCTGCTCGGAAGGCGCCTTGTCAACGGTTGGTCCACCAGGGCCAGGAACTCAAAAACCATTTGCCTGTGGCCGAAAAACATACGGCTTATTAAGGCAAATCAGACGCTTCCGACCGTTTTCAGCCTCGCCCTGGGATGGATTTCGGCCTGCGACAGCACGGTCGTCTGGGCGCGGAACCGTTCGACCAACGAGCGGACGAAGGGACGAATTGCCGCAGACGTTACCAGCACCGGCGCTTCGCCTTCGCGGGCGGCGCGTTCGAAAGCCTCGCGTACGGCGGTCATGAATTCCGAGAGCTTCGAGGGCTGCATCGCGAGGCTGCGCTCCTCGCCCTGGCCGATGATGGATTCGGCAAAGGCCTGCTCCCATTTCGCCGACAGCGCGATCAGCGGCAGATAGCCGGCATAGGAGGTGTTTTGGGCGCAGATCTGCCGCGCCAGCCGAGCGCGGACATGCTCGACCATGCTCGCGGGGTTGCGTGAGAAGGCGAGCGAGTCGGCGATGCCTTCGAGGATGGTCGAGAGGTCGCGGATCGAGATGCGCTCGGCAAGCAGCAGCTGCAGCACGCGCTGGATGCCGGAAACCGTGACCTGCGCCGGCACGATGTCCTTGACCAGCTCGCTCTGCTCCTTCGGCAGCTCCTTGAGCAGCTTCTGCACCTCGCCATAAGAGAGCAGATCCGACATGTTGGCCTTGAGCAGCTCGGTGAGGTGGGTCGAGAGCACCGTCGCGGCATCGACGACGGTGTAGCCTTTGAGCGAGGCCTCCTCCTTGAGGCTGGCGTCGACCCAGGTTGCGGGCAGGCCGAAGGTCGGCTCGGTGGTGTGGATGCCGGGCACCTGCACCTGGCTGCCGCCGGGGTCCATGACCATGAACTGGTTCGGCCAGATCTTGCCGGTACCGGCGTCGACCTCCTTGATCTTGATGATGTAGGTGTTGGCCTCGAGCTGGACGTTGTCGAGGATGCGCACCGCCGGCATGACGAAGCCCATCTCGATCGCCAGCGAACGGCGCAGCGCCTTGATCTGCTCGGTGAGCCGGTCGGTGCCGTCGGGGCCATTGACCAGCGGCAGCAGCGCATAGCCGAGCTCGATCTTGAGGTCGTCGATCTTCAACGCCGCGGAGATCGGCTCGTCCGCGGCCGCAGCGCCCGGCGCGCCGGGTTGACCCGGGGCGGGCGCGGCCTTGGCGGCTTCCTCGGCCTTGACGGCGGTGCGCTTGTGGTTGCGCGCGGTCCAGGCCAGCGCGCCGGCGCCGGCGCCGAGCGCGAGGAAGGGGATGGTCGGAATGCCGGGCAGCGCCGCCAGCACCAGCATCACCGCTGAGGACATCGCCAGCGCCTGCGGATAGCCCGAGAACTGCTTCATCAGCGCCTTGTCGGCCGCGCCGGAGACGCCGGCCTTGGAGACGAGCAGGCCGGCCGCGGTCGAGACGATCAGCGCCGGCACCTGGGTGACGAGGCCGTCACCGACGGTCAGCAGCGTGTAGCTCCGGCCCGCGTCGGCAAAGGACAGGCCTTGCTGCGCGACGCCAATGATCATGCCGCCGACGACGTTGATGAAGACGATGAGGAGGCCCGCGATGGCATCGCCGCGGACGAACTTCGAGGCACCGTCCATGGCGCCGAAGAAGCCGCTTTCGTCCTCCAGGGCCTTGCGGCGCTCCTTGGCGACCTTTTCGTCGATCAGTCCGGCGGACAGGTCGGCGTCGATCGCCATCTGCTTGCCGGGCATGGCGTCCAGGTGAAAGCGGGCGGCGACTTCGGCGATACGGCCCGAACCCTTGGTGATGACGACGAAATTGACGATGATCAGGATCGCGAAGACGATGATGCCGATGACAAAATTGCCGCCCATCACGAAGCTGCCGAAGGCCTCGATGACGTGACCGGCGGCATCCGTGCCCTCGTGCCCGTGCGACAGGATCAGGCGGGTCGAAGCCATGTTGAGCGACAGGCGCAGCATGGTCGAGATCAGGAGGATGGTCGGGAAGGCGGAGAATTCCAACGGCGCCTGGATGAACAGCGAGGTCATCAGGATCAGGATCGAGAGCGTGATCGAGATCGCCAGGAACAGGTCGAGCACGATCGCGGGCAGCGGCAGGATCAGCACCACCAGGATGGTGAGGATGCCGAGCGCCAACGCGATGTCGCCGCGCTTGAGGATCGTGACGATCTCGGAGACGGAGGGGATGCCGGGTTTCCCTGCGCCTACGCCCTGTCCCGCGGTGACGTCGACCATGGTAGCTGCCTCCCCGCGCGACTGCCGTCCGCGCGCCCCAAACGTCTGCGCGGCGGCCGATGGGCCGCCGTTCCGAAAGTGAGGCACCGCACTGGCGTCCACGGGAGCTCCCGTTTTACGCGGCTGACGACACTCGACTTCACCCGGCAATTCTTGCCGGGTGTATGGTTAGCAAAGGGTTAACGGAGGGGGGGAAGGCGGTCAGGCCCGGGGGTATTTCGGGGCTTTGGACCGTCATTCCGGGGCGCCCGGAGGGCGAGCCCGGAATCCTCGGGCGGCTGAGTTGGTGGATGAATGGATTCCGGGCTCGCGCTACGCGCGCCCCGGAATGACCGAAGGACCTTATTTCGCCTTTTGTATCTTGGTCACGGTGTAGCCCGAGGCCGCTTCCTCGGCTTCGAAGGTCACCTTATCGCCGACCTTCACCTGCTTGAGCATGGCGGGGTCCTTGACGCGGTAGACCATGGTCATGGGTTCATCCATGCCGAGGCTCTTGGCCGCGCCATGCTTGAGCGTGATCTTGCCGGCGCTCTCGTCGATCTTCTTGACCTCGCCATTGATGGAAGCGGCTTGCGCGAGCGCGCCCGCGGTCAGGCCCAGCGTCAGCGCGAGCACGGCGGTGGTGCGGATGATCGGATTCATATTGGTCTCCACTGGTTCATTTCACGGTGACGTGGCCGACCATGCCGTAGTCGCGATGATCGGGGATCAGGCAGGAAAATTCGAAGGTACCTGATTTGGTGAACTTCCAGACGATCTCGGCTGACTTGTTCGGTGCGAGCCGCACCCCGTTCGGATCGTCGTGCTCCATGTGCGGATGCTTCTTCATCACCTCGGCATGCGCGAGATTCTCCTTGGGCGTGGCGAGCAGGAATTCGTGATCCTCCCTGCCGACATTGCGCAGCACGAAGCGGATTTGCTCGCCGCGCTTCACCTCGATCTTCGACGGTTCGTAGGACATCTCGCTCATCGCAATCTCGACGGTGCGGGCCGGCTTGCTGGGATCGCCGGGCTCGCCGGCCGAGAAGCCGTGATGGCCGTGTCCTTCATGGGCGAGCGCGGGTGCGACCGCGAGCGCGGCCAGCGCCAGCAAGATGCCGATTGTTCTTGTCATTGAAGTCTCCGGTTGGGGGTTCATCGAAACGCTCACTTACATCTTCATCTTCTGTATCGGCGCGGCGGGTTGCCGCGCCGGCTCCGTTCCCGGTGAGGCGACTTCGTAGGCGACGGTGCCTTGCGGGAATCGATAGGGGCCGGGATCGCGGTAATCGTTGCGCGCCATGTCCTCGCGGATCTTCATCACCGTGAACATGCCGCCCATCTCGATCGGGCCGAACTGGCCGGCGCCTGACATCATCGGCAGCGTGTTGTCGGGGGTGGGCATCTCCATGTTGCCCATCGCCATGCCGGTCGAGCCCATCGCCATGGCATCGGGCGCGAGCTTGCCGACCGCCCTGGCGAGATCCTTGCGCGAGACGCCGATCAGGTTGCGCACATCGTGCCCCATCGCATTCATGGTGTGATGCGACTTGTGACAGTGGAACGCCCAGTCGCCAGGATTGTCGGCGAAGACGTCGAACACCCGGACAGCGCCGACCGGGACGTCGGTGGTCGTCTCCGGATATTGCGCGCTCTCGGGAATCCAGCCGCCATCGGTACAGGTCACCGCAAAGCTGTGGCCGTGCAGATGGATCGGATGGTTGGTCATGCTGAGATTGCCGATGCGCACGCGGACCTTGTCGCCGAGTCGGACCGGCAGCGGATCGATGCCGGGGAACACCCGCGCATTCCAGGTCCACATGTTGAAATCGGTCATCTCGTTGACGTGCGGCAAAGACGTGCCGGGATCGACGCGATAGGTGCTCATCACGAAGACAAAGTCACGATCGACGGGACGGAAGGTCGCCTCGCGCGGATGCACGACGACCATGCCCATCATGCCCATCGCCATCTGCACCATCTCGTCGGAATGCGGGTGGTACATGAAGGTCCCGCTCTTCTTCATCTCGAACTCGTAGACGAAGGTCTTGCCGGGCTGAATGTGCGGCTGGGTCAGTCCGCCGACGCCGTCCATGCCACTCGGGATGATCATGCCGTGCCAGTGGACGGTGGTGTATTCGGGCAGGCGGTTGGTGACGAAGATGCGGACCTTGTCGCCTTCGACCGCCTCGATGGTCGGGCCCGGCGATTGGCCGTTGTAGCCCCACAAATTCACCTTCATGCCTTCGGCGAATTCGCGCACCACGGGCTCGGCGACGAGATGGAATTCCTTCCAGTCGCCATTCATGCGGAACGGCAGTGTCCAGCCATTGAGCGTGACAACGGGGCGATAGTCGGGACCGCTAGTGGGGTGCAGCGGCGGCTGCATCACCGCCTTGTCCATGTGCGGCGCCTCCGGAATCGATGCTGCTTGCACTCGGCCTTGAATGGCGCCGGCGCCGACGAGTGCGGCGGTTCCCAAAAATCCTCGACGGGAAAACATGCTGGTCTCCATGTCAGTGGCCGCCGTCGGCAGGTGCTGCCGTGGCGATGGTGGTTGGAGTGTCGCCGCGGTCCGCAGGCGCGCCGCCGCCGTTGATGGCGGTCTGCAATTCGGATTGGGCGAGGAAGAAATTCTGCTTCGCATCGATCGCACCGCGCAGCGATGCGAGGCGCTGCCGCGCCTCGGTCAGGAGCGCAAAGATGTCGACCTGCATGCTGGAGAAGCGCAATTGCATCTCCTCGGAG
Organism: Bradyrhizobium sp. UFLA06-24; assembly: GCF_054967145.1. Lineage (NCBI taxonomy): Bacteria > Pseudomonadati > Pseudomonadota > Alphaproteobacteria > Hyphomicrobiales > Nitrobacteraceae > Bradyrhizobium > Bradyrhizobium sp. UFLA06-24. Next base: position 12,183 of record NZ_JADFUE010000065.1, on the reverse strand, counting down.
ATAATTTTTCGCAAGGGCAGGATCTCGCGCTGATAGTGGCTCGCGATGTCGTAGGTCGAGCGATAGACGCGATAAGCATCGCGCGCTTCGGAGCGGACGTTGACGGCACGTTCGGTCAAGCGGTTGAAGGCGAGGCTGTAGGTCTCCGCCGCCTGCCGCACCCGCACCTCGCCGCCGTCGAAGATCGGGATCTGGAATTGCACGTCGAAGCCGCGTTCGCGGAACGGCGCGCCTTCCGGGTCCTGGGTACGGCGGGAGATGCCGGCGAGGTCGAGCAGCGTCACGAAGCGTGTCGCTTCCGTGAGGTTCAAGGACTTCGCCAGCGCCGTCAGCTCCAGCCGCGCGATCTGCAGATCGAGGCGATGCGCGACCGCGTCGGCTTCGATCGACGGCAATGCCTGCGGCCGCCGTGGCAATGCCGGCAACGCATTGGGCAGGCGGAAATCGAGGCCGGCGTCCCAAAGCCCCATTAGCCGGGCGAGTTTTTCCCGCGCGCTGGTCGCTGCCTGCCGCGCGGTGGCGAGATCGGCGGTGGTCTCGGCATAAAACACCTGCTCGCGGGCCTGGTCGAGCTTGTTCACTGCGCCGGTCTCGCCGAGCTTGACGGCGAGTTGTGCGGTGGATTCCGCCGTCGATTTCGCATCGGTGAGCAGCGCCACCATCTCGTTTCCGGCGACCGCGCGGACATAAACGCGCCGGACATCGGCCGCGAGCCGCAGCGTTGCCAGCGCAGCGCGGAGTTGCGCCTGGCGGAAACGTTCGCGCGCGATGTCGGAGCGGAACGGCAGCGTTGCCAGTGCCAGGATGTCGCCGACCACTTGGCGCTCGATCTCGCTGGCGCCATTGCCGCTGATGCGGGAGATCGAGAACACCGGATTGGGCGGCAGACTCTGCTCGACGAGGTCGGTCTCGGCCAGCGCCAACTCGTTGTAGGCGGCTTGCAGCCCTTTGTTGTTGAGCAGCGCGACTTGTACGGCAGCATCTGCGTTGAGTGTTCGCGACCACAACAGGCGAACGCGCGCATCGACCCCACCGGCTCCCTCGGCCGTCCTCACGAAGGCGACATCCTTGTTGATGGCTTGGCCGGTCAGGTCCGAGACGGCTGTCATGCCGCTGTCAGGCGAAAACGCTGCGCAGCCGGAGAGGCTGAGTGCAGCAAGCACGAACAGACTGCGCGCAAAATGGTGTGCCATGGCGCGCTCCTACTGATTCTGCCTGGGCTGCGGCGTCACCGCATCGTTGCGCTCGCGCCAGGGGGAGGGCGGCGCGGGCCGGAGGCTCGTATAGGGCGCGATGGTCGACCGATAGCCGGCGCGCGCTACCTTTGCCGCAGGATCGGCAGGATCCGCGGTGGCCACGGAGGTCGTAGCCGGCATGCAGCCGGACAACGCCAGCGCGGCTGAGACCAGAAGCCAGTAAAACAGCACATCTCGTCCACGCACCGCAGATGCGGCGGCGAACTTCGCCCTGGAAAGCGCAAGCATGATTCATCCCTGATCTGTCAGATGACAAAGGCTCGCGCGCGCAGACGCGCGCGGCCTGACGTCGTCGCGTCGGATCAGGCGATGGGTGGGCGGTAGGGTAGGGGCGGCGCCTCGCTGTGCAGGCTCGCGGTGATCTCGACTGTACAGGCCGAGATCGGCTGGAGCGGCTTGGCGACGCTGGGCAACTCGGCCGGCAGCGCGCTTACGCACATCATTCCGCAGCAGGGGCCCGCTTTGCCCTTGCCGTCGTGATGGTGCTGAAGCGGCGCGGCCTGATGATGCGCGTGCATGCCGCCATGATCATGCGACGAAGCGCCGTGGACATGGTCGGCCGGCATCGCTTGGTGATGCGGAGCGACATCCGCCAGCACCGCCTCATCCAGACATGGCGCCGGACCATGGCCCCAGGCCAGCGCTGCGGCAGGCGCGAGCACGCAGAACAGATAGGCGAAGGCAACGAGCTGCCCCACCCTGATCCGCATCGATCTCGTCAAATGCAACAACATCCCGTCGTCATGCTCGTTACGCGACAAATTTGCACGCAAATCGCAACCTAGTCGCAAAGTATGGTTCCGCCAAGCTCTTCTTACCGCAGTGCACCGCGCATGCCCAATATCGCGGCACAATGCTTGACCACCAAGCGATCAGCGAACATGGTCCGGCCGTGCACGCACCAAATCACCCAGGACAGAAGCCGGGTTCTTTCGCCCCTGACTCGCGTCAGGCTTGGGTGAGGCTCGCGATCGCGCTTGTCATCGGCTCGATCGGAGCCGTCGGCATGTGGGCGGTGGTCGTGGTGATTCCCGTCGTGCAGGTCGAATTCGCCGCCACGCGCGGTGCGGTGTCGCTGGCCTTCACGCTGATGATGTTCGGCTTCGGGCTCGGCGGTGTGATCGCCGGCAAGATCACGGACCGGTTCGGTATCGTGCCGGCGATGGCGATCAGTATCGTCTTTCTCGGCATCGCAAATGTGCTGGCCGGGCTGTCGACCCAGCTCTGGCAGTTCGTGGCAGCTTATTTCCTGATCGGGCTTGGCACGTCCGCGACCTTCGCGCCGCTGATGGCGGAGGCCTCGCACTGGTTCGAGCGCTATCGCGGTCTCGCCGTGACCATCGTCGCGAGCGGCAATTACGTCGCCGGCACGATGTGGCCGCCGATCGTGAATTGGGGCACCCAGACCGCCGGTTGGCGCACCACCCATATCGGCATCGGCATCGTCTGTGCGAGCACGATGGCGCTTCTGGTCCTCGTCCTGCGCGCCCAGATGGGTAACGACCAGATTCGCAATCACGCCAACGCGCCGCCGCCGCGGGTCGATCTGAACCTGTCGACCAACACGCTGACGGTGCTGCTCTCGATCGCCAGCATCGCCTGCTGCGTGGCCATGGCGATGCCGCAGGTGCATATCGTCGCTTATTGCGGCGATCTCGGTTATGGGGTCGCCCGCGGCGCCGAGATGCTGTCGCTGATGATGGGCTGCGGCATCATCAGCCGCATCGGCTCGGGCTATCTCGCCGACAAGATCGGCGGCATCCGCACGCTGCTGCTCGGATCGCTGGCGCAGGGCTTTGCGCTGGTGTTCTACCTGTTCTTCGACGGACTCACCTCGCTCTATCTGATCTCCGCGATGTTCGGCCTGTTCCAGGGCGGCATCGTGCCGAGCTACGCCATCATCGTGCGCGAGGCGATGCCGGCGAGCGAAGCTGCAACGCGCGTCGGCATCGTGATCTTCGCTTCCGTGTTCGGCATGTCCTTTGGCGGCTGGGTGTCCGGCATCATCTTCGATGCCACCGGGTCCTATGCCGCGGCGTTTGCGAACGGCGTGGCCTGGAACGCGCTCAATGTCGGCATCGTCTTGACGCTGTTGATCCGCTCGCGCATCAATTCGGTCAAGACCGGACCGAATTTCGCAACCTAGACTGCCTGTCCCGCTTTCAGCAGCGAGCAGCCGGTGATCTCATAGCTGCCGTCGGCCTGCTGTTCGAGCGTGTAGAGCGCTTCCCAAGCCTCGCCATTGGCATCGATAATGTGAACGCGCTGGGCAACCGAGCTGCCCTCGGTCTTGCCGTCGCCGAACTCGAAGCTCTTGTGGCGGTAGACCGGCGCATAGCCGTTCTGCACCATCGCCATGAAGATCTCGGGTGTGGGGAATATCTGCTTGATGGCCGGTGCGGCGTAGGAATAGGCGGTCGCCGCATCGTCATGAACGAAGGCCTGTTCCTGGGCGCGGATCACGCCTTGCGCCGCCGAAACATCGTCTGCGCGAGCGGCAAGGGGGCTGAAGGCAATAGCGATGGCGGCGACCAAGGCTGCAATGCGCATGACAGGCTCCGCGTTGATATCGTGGCAACGCCGACCCTAGCACATCCCGGCGCCTACCGCCTCCGCTTCGCCGCCGATTTCGCGGGCCTGGCGGCTCGCGCCTTCGTCTTGGATGCTGCCTGCACGCGCAGGCCGTCGACGAACACGTCGAGGAGACGTAGCGCAGTGGACTGCCAGCCGGGCTGGTCGTGGATGTAGCACATGCCGAAGAACGCGCGCAGGAAGTCCTCGGGACTGATGTCGGCGCGCATCTCGCCGGCCGCTACCGCGCGCTCGAGCAGCGAGCCGGTCGCCCTCGTCAGCCGATCGAAGGAGAAGGCGTGCAGTTCGGACCCGCTCTGCACCGCGAGCGCCAAGGCTGCCACCATGCCCTTCTTGGTGGCGACGAATTCGACGCCTGAGCGCAGCCAGCGCCTCAATGCATCGACTGGGTCCTTCGCACTTTTCAATTGTTCGGCGAGCTCGCTGAGCTGCTCGACCTCACGCCGGTACACCGCCTCGAACAAATCCTCGCGGGTCGGAAAATGCCGATACAGCGTGCCGATGCCGACCCCGGCGCGTTTGGCCACGGCCTCCAGGCTCGCCTCCGGGCCGCCCGCGCTGAACACCGCCTTGGCCGCTTCAAGCACACGCTCGCGATTGCGCACGGCATCGGCGCGCGGCTTGCGGGTCTGGTCGGTGTGGTCGTCCATGGCAGGCAATGTAGATCACGAATTGGTTAGATTGAACCCCAAGCGCGGCGTATCGCGTTGTCGGTGCGTGGGATTTTGACGGATTCCAGATATTTTTCGCCGACCCTTGTTAAGCGGAGGGTGCCTCCGTATCTTCGCGAGTGCCGGCCCGGATCATGTCCGGACCGGTGCGATATCGACGGCGGCCACGGCGGTGGCGCGCCGAGCGATGAGCCATGTCCATTTCTGATCGGAGCCTTGTATGAACCACTCCATCAGCCTCACCGTGAACGGTGCACGGCGCGACTTCGTCCTCGACGATCCCCGCGTCACGCTGCTCGATCTCCTGCGTGAGCGCCTCCATCTCACCGGAACCAAGAAGGGATGCGACCGCGGCCAGTGCGGCGCCTGCACCATTCTCGTCGACGGCAAACGCATCAATTCCTGCCTCGCACTCGCCATCAGCCATGACGGCGCCGAGATTCTGACGATCGAAGGTATCGCACGCGGCGACCAGCTTCACCCCGTCCAGGCCGCTTTCATCGCCCATGACGGCTTCCAGTGCGGCTTCTGCACGCCCGGCCAGATCATGAGCGCAATCGGCATGATGCAGGAGGGGCAGGCCGGCAACGATCCCGAGCGTATCCGTGAATGCATGAGCGGCAATCTGTGCCGCTGCGGCGCCTATGCCGGCATCGTCGATGCCGTGCTCGAAGCGCAGGCGGGTGCCGATCAATCCAACCAGAGGCGCTCCGCATGAACCAGTTCGACTATATCAGGCCTGCGACGGTCGCTGAAGCCGTTGCCGCCGCCGCCCAGCCGGGCACTGCGTATCTTGCCGCCGGCACCAATCTGCTGGATCTGATGAAGGGCAATGTCAGCCGGCCGGATCGGCTGGTCGACGTCACGCGTCTCGACGGGCTCGATCGGATCGAGCGCCTCGGTGATGGGTCGTTGCGGATCGGCTCGCTCGTGAGCAATGCCGATCTCGCGCATGATGCGGAGTTTGCCAAGGCCTATCCAGCCGTTGCCGAAGCGCTGCTCTCCGGCGCATCGGCGCAGCTGCGCAACGCCGCGACCGTGGGCGGCAATCTGTTGCAGCGGACGCGCTGCGCCTATTTCTACGACACCGCCAGCCGTTGCAACAAGCGCGAGCCCGGCAGCGGGTGCGACGCCCGCGAGGGCGTGAACCGGTCACATGCCGTGCTCGGCTGGAGCGAGAGCTGCATCGCAACGCACCCCTCGGACTTCTGCGTGCCGCTGGTGGCGCTCGACGCCATCGTGGAGATCGAAGGCAAAAACGGCCGCCGCGAGATCGCGCTCGACGAGTTGCATCGGCTACCCGGCGATACACCCGACCACGAATCCGTACTAGAGCCCGGCGATCTCATCGTCGCCGTGCGTCTGCCGCCTGCCGCGCGCGGCTTTGCCGCGCATGCACGCTATCTCAAGGTTCGCGAGCGGACATCCTACGCATTCGCCATCGTCTCCGCCGCGGCGGCGCTGCGGATCGAGAACGGCAGAATCGTGGAGGCGCGGCTTGCGCTTGGCGGTGTTGCCGCAAAGCCCTGGCGGGCCCGGCCTGCGGAGGAGGTCCTGAAGGGAGTCGCGCCAACGGCGGATGCCTTCCAGGAAGCTGCATGGCGTGCGCTCACCGACGCAAAACCGTCGGGCGACAACGCCTACAAGATCGAACTCGCGCGACGCATCGTGGTGCGCGCGCTGACCCTTGCCGCAGCCGGCACGCCCGCGCGGATCCCCGCGCTGCCGGCCTCTCCCTTTGCTTCGACGTCTGGAGCCATTCATGCCTGAGCTCAATCTCACCAGCGCTCCCGCTCATCTCCGTCATGGCTCGAACATCGGCCAGCCGCTGACCCGCCGCGACGGCGTGCTCAAGGTGAAGGGGCAGGCGACCTATGCCGCCGACAATCATCCGCCCGGGATGCTGTTTGCGGTGATGGCGGTATCCAGCATCGCGCATGGCCGCGTGACCTCGCTCGACGTCGCTGCCGCAAAGCGCCATCCCGGTGTCATCGATGTCATGACGCCGGACCACAAGCCGCAACTCGCGATCGATCCGGAGATCAAGACCAACCCGTTCGTGTTCCGGATGGAGGTGTTGCAGAGCAACGAGGTTCGCTACGCCAACCAGCCCATCGCCGTCGTGATTGCCGAGACGCTCGAGGCCGCGACCGAAGGGGCGGTGCTGCTGGCGCCGCGCTACGAGACGTTGCCCGCTCTCGTCGGCCTCGATGCCGGCGATCGTTACGTGCCGCCCGTCGTCGGTGTCGGCAACCCAGCGGAACATCATCGCGGTGACGTCGATGCGGGCCTTGCCTCGGCGAACAAGAGAATCGACGCGACCTATGAGACGCCACCGCAATATCACAATGCGATGGAGCCGCATGCGATCGTGGCTAGCTGGGACGGCGACCGTCTTCAGATCGACATGCCGACCCAGGGTCTGATGCTGTCGCTGGCGCGCGTCGCCGAATTGTTCGGCATCCCGCACGACAAGATCCACATCCGTAGCCCTTTCCTCGGCGGCGGCTTTGGCTCCAAAGGACTCATGGCAGGTCCGCCGGTGCTCGGCATCATGGCCGCAAAGCTGGTCGGCAGGCCGGTGAAGCTGGTGCTGCGTCGGGAGCAGATGTATGGCCCGGTGGGCCATCGGGCCCCGACGCGTCAGCGCTTGCGCATCGGCGCCGATGCGGAGGGGCGCCTGACCGCGCTCGATCACCACGCGCGTACTGTGTCGAGCACGTTCGACGATTTCTATGAACCGGCGGCCGATGCTTCGCACACGCTTTATGCATCGCCTGCGATCCGCACCTCGCATGACGCGGTGCGCGTCAACACCGGTACGCCATTGTTCATGCGCGCGCCGGGCGAGGCGACAGGATCGATTGCATTGGAAAGCGCCATCGACGAGATGGCCTGGGCCTGCGGCATGGATCCGCTCGCCTTCCGCCTTAAGAACTATGCCGAGGTCGAGCCGATCACCGGCAAGCCGTTTTCGTCGAAAGCGTTGCGGGCCTGCTACGATCAGGGTGCTGCGCGTTTTGGCTGGGCGAAGCGGCCGCTCCAGCCGCGGCAGATGCGGGACGATGCCGGCCATCTGGTCGGCTGGGGCATGGGCACGGCGACGTTCCCTGCGCTGATGTTCCAGGCCGAAGCGCGCGCGGCAATCCGTCGTGACGGCACCGGCGCGATGGAGATCGGCGCCCACGACATGGGGCAGGGCGCCTGGACGGCGCTGGCCCAGATCGCAGCCGATGCCGTCGGCCTGGATATTGACCGCGTCACGTTCAAGGCGGGTACATCCGACCTGCCCGATGCCGGCATCGCCGGTGGCTCGGCGCATACGGCGACTGCAGGTGCTGCGATCCACAGCGCCGGCGCCGCTGTGGTCGCAAAACTCGCCGACCTTGCCACTAATGACGAGCGCTCGCCCCTGTTCGGCGCCGGCAATGCCGGCGTGATCGCGCGCGATGGCCGGTTGATCCGCCGCGACGACGAGAGCCGCAGCGAGAGCTACGCCGAGATCCTGGCGCGCGCCGATGTCGCCGAGGTCGAGGCGCGCGGCACCGGCGCGGCGAACCCTGCAGCGATGGAAGAGTATGCGATGCATGCCCATGGCGCGGTGTTCGCCGAGGTGAAGGTCGATCCCGAACTCGCCCAGGTCCGCGTTACCCGCATGGTCGGGGCCTTCGCGGCGGGGCGCATCGTCAATCCGCATCTGGTGAAGAGCCAGCTGTTCGGCGGCATGATCTGGGGCATGTCATTTGCGCTGCACGAGGAGGCCATCACCGACCGCCGCAGCGGCAGGATCATGAACGCCAATCTCGGCGAGTACCATATCCCCGTGAATGCCGACGTGCCGCCGCTCGACGTGATCACGGTCGAGGAGCATGATCCGCATGTGAATGCGCTCGGCATCAAGGGCGTTGGCGAGATCGGCATCACGGGCAGTGCCGGCGCGGTTGCCAACGCGGTCTGGCATGCGACCGGCGTGCGGGTGCGGCGCTTCCCGATCCGGATCGAGGAGCTGCTGACGCAACTCTGATCCCCTGCAAAGCGCGATGACGATTCATCAGAATCGCGTCGCGCTTTAGCGTATCGCGCCGGGCGGATTGTCGATGTCCTGGGACGGTCTGACTGGAAACAGCCGCGCGGTCGAGGAGATCGTGGTGTTGCGCTTGCATTTCGGCTCGTCGTCGGCGTTGTCGTTCTTGCCTTCGCGTTGTCTGGCAAAGACATCGTCGAGCCTGTTGACGACGAGCATGGCGTGGTCGCGCTCCAGCGTGTCCGGGTTCTTGCGCTGCTCGCTCGAGCGGAAAGTGCTACCCTTGAGATCGCCGCTGATCTCGTAGTCGCAGCCGCCCTTCCAGTCGGCCTGTGACCACTTCCAACCCTGGGCCTCGACCGCGCCGTCCTTGTCGACGGTGACCTTGATGATGGCGTTATGGGCGAGCCAGGTGCCGGCAAGACCGATGCGCTTGTCGTCGAAACCTTCGAGCAGCGCGATGCGTTCGCGTTGCAGGCCGTTGAGACGTTCTCGCCCGAACACGGTGTAGTGCATCGCCGAGGTGCGCTTCTCCCACGCCGGATGCAGGAATTCCGGATATTGCAAAGTCTGGGCGCTCACCCAGTGGCGCTGGTCCTCCGTGAGTGCGCGGCGCGTTGTCTCGTCGAGACGTGGCAGCAGCGCTCTCCATGCCCGGTTCAGCCGCTGGTCGTTCGCGACCAGGTCCGGGTCGGCGCAGATTTCCTCGTCCGTCGCCGTGTCCGGCCTCGTGCAGTCGAAGGTCGGCATCACGAAGCTGGTGTCGGTCTTGTCGGCCCCATCCTGCTTTCCGCTCGCGAAATAGCTGCCGGTCACCTGGCCGAGCCGATCGCAGTCCGGATCGTTGGAGGAGAACCACTGCTGTTCGTTTGCCAGCAGCACGATGCGGAGCGTATCGCCCTGCCGTCGCAATTTGATCGGGACTGAAACGGCGGGCTTCGCTTCGGGCTCGGACGGTTGCGCCGGCATCGTGATGCCGACGTGCCAGCCATCGTCGCCGGGCTTCACCATCGCGGTGAGCTTGCAATGCCAATGCCTGTCGCTGCCGTAGTTGGAGTTCAACTCCGCCTCGAGGCGATAGGCGCCTGCCTCGGTCGCGGTCAGCGAAACGCCGCCCAGCGCGTTGGCCCATGCGCCGCTCAGGCCACCGCGTCCGAAGCCGCGGGCGAGGTCGTCGAGCGTGGCCGCGCGCCGGCGGAGCGCGTTGGCCAGGTTCTCGCGCAGCTCGGCCTCGTCGGCCTCCTCTACCGTATAGGCGGCCTCCTGGATCATGTCGTTGAACCAGGCCTGATCGCGCTTGAACAGCGGTCGGATGTTGACCGGGGCCTTGGTAAGAGCTGCCGCAAACGATCTATCGACCGCGGCGACGAGTTTGTCGTAGCCGGCTTCCCGGCAGAATTTGCTTGGGCCCTCGGTCTTGCTGCCGTCGGAGCTTGCCGCGCAGAACGTCATCGTCATTGATGCGTTGCTGCTGGCGCGCAGGAAATCGTCCATGGCTTGGGCGGAAGCGGGAGCGAACAGCGCGGCTGCAAGTAGCGCGAGGCGGAACGACGTGGGCATGAGCGGCTCTTCGATCAAAGCAGATAGTGCCTGCTGCTTGGTCGTCGCGCATCTCTTCCCGGTTCAGGCGAACGCACAACGTCGCTCACGCCGTGGACATGCGTCAGTTCATCAACCGCCGCAGCGCCTTGAGCTGCTCTTTCTGATCCTCGAGGTTTTTCTCGATCGCCTTGCGCAGCTCTTGCGTGTGGAGCTTGTCGGCATCGCGCTGGAGCTGATCGAGCGCTGCTTCTGCGTTGGGGAGCGTGATCTTCATCTGCGAACCTCCGACGAAGCGGCCCCGGAGTGCCTAGGAGTCCGGGGCCATAACCTCAACACCTTTGCGCGAGGCTGCTCGGCTACGACTCGTACTATAAGGCGGTCGGGCCTGCAGAAATTGAGCTGGCTCAACCACTGCCGATGCCGGTGCTCCGTACGATTCCGGAGGAGACGGTCGCGCTTCAGAATGTCGGCGGGGTACAGGCCGAGATCACTTCGCAGGGCTTGCCGCCGACGCAGCGGAATCGGTGTGGCCGTCGGCTTTCGAAGTAATAGGCGTCCCCGGGATTGAGGATGCGCCGCTCGTCTTCGACGGTGACTTCGAGCTTCCCCGAGATCACGATGCCGCCTTCCTCGCCTTCATGAACGAGATGCACGCGTCCGGTGTCGCTGCTGGGTTCGTAGCGCTCTTTCAGAATTTGCAGACTGCGGCCGAACAGATTGTCGCCGACCTGCCGATAGGAAATCGGCTTCTTGCCGACCTCGGTGAGTTCTTCGGCGCGGTAGAAGATCTTGCGGCGGGACTCCGGCTCCAGCGCGAAGAACTCGGCGAGCCCCATCGGAATGCCGTCGAGGATGCGTTTGAGCGCGCCGACGGAGGGGTTCATCTGGTTCGATTCAATCAGCGAGATGGTCGAATTTGTGACGCCGGCGCGCTTCGCCAGCTCGCGCTGCGACAATTTCTGACGCGCCCGGATGAATCGCAGCCGTCCACCGATATCGACGCTCATGGGGCCAGGTCCTGTGTTGCAGGTGTTGCGGATCGCGCAAATATGGACCGGCAGCCTCAGTAAAATCAATGGCTTGTAGCTCATCAGAAAAGGACTTGTTGCGCTATCGAAGCCGTGGCTCTGCTAGGCGGTCAGCAAAGGAGCGCGGCCGTGACCCTTCATCAGATTCCGAACACTATCAAGACCGACTCGTTCTGGATGCCGTTCACGGCCAACCGGCAGTTCAAGAAGGCGCCGCGCCTGTTTTCCTCGGCCGAGGGCATGCACTACACCACGGTCGACGGCCGCAAGGTGATCGACGGCTCCGCTGGCCTCTGGTGCGTCAATGCCGGCCACGGCCGCAAGCAGATTGCCGCCGCCGTCGAACGGCAGTTGATGACGCTGGACTTCGCGCCGTCGTTCCAGATGGGCCATCCGCTGGCTTTCGATTTCGCCGAGCGCCTCGCCGAGATCGCACCGAAGGGCCTCGATCGCGTCTTCTTCACCAACTCCGGCTCTGAATCGGTCGACACCGCGCTGAAGATCGCGCTGGCCTATCACCGCGCCACCGGCCAGGCGAGCCGCACCCGCTTGATCGGCCGTGAGCGCGGCTATCATGGCGTCGGTTTCGGCGGGACCTCGGTCGGCGGCATGGTCGCCAACCGTCGCGCCTTCACCACGTTGCTGCCGGGCGTCGACCACATCCGCCACACCCATGATCTCTCCCGCAACGCATTCGCCAAGGATCAGCCCGAGCACGGCGCCGAGCTTGCTGACGATCTCGAGCGCCTGGTCGGCTTGCATGGCGCCGAGACGATCGCCGCCGTGATCGTCGAGCCGGTGCCGGGCTCGACAGCCGTGCTGCCGCCGCCCAAGGGCTATCTGCAGCGCCTGCGCGAGATCTGCGACAAGCACGGCATCCTCCTGATTTTTGACGAGGTCATCACCGGCTTCGGTCGCCTCGGCACGCCGTTCGCCGCCAATTTCTTCGGCGTCACGCCGGACCTGATGACGACGGCGAAGGGCATCACCAACGGCACCATTCCGTGCGGTGCAGTGTTCGCCAGCCGCAAGGTTCACGACGGCATGATGGTCGGTCCCGAGAACATGAT
>NZ_JADFUE010000064.1:0-34911 GCF_054967145.1 Bradyrhizobium sp. UFLA06-24 | reverse complement strand
CATCCACGGCATCCTCGGCGAGACCAAGGTCTTTCCCCGCGCCCGCATCGAGCCGGAGCGGCTCCGCACCCTGATCCGTCTGGTCTGGCAGGCCTCGACCGTCGCCTGGATCGGCTGCGGTGTGCTTCTGACAGCTGTGCCCTGGATGGACTCAGCTGCGGCGCGCCACTGGATCGTCATTACAATGATCGGTGTGTTCGGCTTCTCGGCGTGCGCCAACGCATGGGCGACGCGCGGCCGGCATTTCGGCTGGATGGCACTCAGCGCGGTCGTCGCGATGGCGGTGGCCGGCTACTAGGCGGCCATCGCATTGCGACTGTCACTCGCCATCTCGTCAATCACGGGAGCGCTGTCGTGCCGCGCTGTTGTAAGTCGGCAACGCCGGGCGGGATTCAGGCAGCCGGTTCCGGCGTAGCAACTGGACCGCGCATCGACGGCGACCTACTCTGCGGCCGCGAGTGGGGGTTGGGTTGCGGGCAGCGTTCATATGACCGTTGAACCCACGGAGTAGGCTGAACGATCGGTGGATCGTCGGTTTGGGGGTACGTCGTGCGTAACCGTGGCGCGTTGAGGCCGGCGGTACGGCCGCTGATGGTCGTATGGCTTGCGGCCATCTTGCTGGTGCCGGAGCTGATCCCGGCGACGGCTCAGGCCCAGTGGATCGAGGCCGGCCCTTACACGTCGACCAGCACCGCTGCGTCTTCCCCCGGAATCCTGACCAGCAACACGCTCGTCTACGGCATGTCGGCGCAAGGCAATCCCATCTATGGCGCCGTCAACACCATCCTGCAAAGTCCGACCGATCCGAACACCTATTGGGCCGCGACCACCTCCGGCGGCATCTGGAAGACGACCAATGGCGGCGTGACCTGGACGCCGACCACCGATCACCAGCCGACCCTCGCGATCGGGGCGATCACCATCGACTCCGTCGACAAAAAGACGATGTATGCCGCGAGCGGCTACTACAGCGCCGGCGCGGTGAACGACGCACCGCAGACGATGCTGCTCAAATCGGTCGACGGGGGTACCACATGGCAGTCCATGACGCCGACGGGTATCCAGAATTACTATCTCAATTCGTCGGGTAACCAGCTCACCGACAGCGCCCCTGCGTCGATCAAGAACATCATCGCGATGGGCAACGTGGTCCTGGTCGCGGCCGCCGGCTCGCAGGGGCACGATTCGACCACGCAGGCGGGCGGCCTCTACCGCAGCGTCGATTATGGGCAGACCTTCGCGCTGCTGCCGGGCTTCAACACCGAAGTGACCAGCCTGATCAGCGCCACGATCAGCAACAGCACGGTGTTGTTCGCCGCGCGCGACGGGTTCAATTACCGGCCCGACAACGGCATCTTCTACAGCAATGACGCGGGGGCCAATTGGCATCTCCTGCTCGGACCCGGCACGTCGGTCCAGGGCACCAACTCGGCCAATGCCAACAACCTGGTTTTCTCCGGCGGGTTCGGTGGCAACTCCGCCAACATGAAGATTGCCGCGGGTCCAAACGATTCCCTGTTCGTCGCCGTCGCCAAGCAGAACAGCTACCAGCCGATCGTGGTGTTCTACACGCCGCAATTCGCTCCCGGCCAGACGCCGACCTGGTACAACCTCGGCGAAGCCTATCTGGCCTCGCCGCCCGATTGTGCGACCGGCTGCGGCCTCGAGGGCAACACCCAGGCCAATCTGCATTTTGCCCTTGTGGCCGACCCCAAGCAGAAGGGCATCGCCTATATCGCCGGCAGCGGCGATTTCCTCACCGGCGCCAGCGACGAGACCGCCACCATCGTTCGCGTCGACTACAACGCCTCGACCAATGCCGCGACCTACACGCCGGTGGTCTTCCCGACCCTGAACTCCTCGCCGCATCCGGACACCCGTTCGCTGCTCATCAATTCGCAGGGCGGCTTGCTCGCCACGGGCGACGGCGGCGTCTATGTGCTGAACAATCCGGGCCATGCCAATGCGGCCTGGAGCGCATTGGGCGGAGCGGCTTCCAACGGCAGCCCGATCCGCGCCATCGAGGCGTACCAGGCGGTGATGGACCCGAAGAGCGGCCGGCTCGGCGTGGCCATGCAGGACAATGGTGCCGCCTTCTCGGCGCCGACCACGCTGGGGCAGATCAAGACCGGGACACCCTGGCAAAACGTCGTGGGCGGCGACGGTTTCTCGGTCTCCGTCAACTACAAGCGAAGCGGGGCGTCCATCATGTACGCGACGGCGGACGACCCGCGGCTGGCGCGCGTCTTCGCCGACCAGAATCTCTCGACGGCGACACCGCCCAACATGCTCGACATCAACGTCGCCGGTACCGGCGGGACGGGGTTTGCGTCTTACGAGGGCGGCGATTCCCGCATCGTGGCGGCCGTGAACGCGGTCGATCCGACCAAGCTGCTGTTCAGGTCTGCGCGGCTTTACACCTGGACCGATCCGGGCGGGACGTTGTCCGGCAGCATCGACATTAACGATATCACCGCCGGAGCGAATAGCGGCGGCGCATTGCCCAACACCAACCTGTTCAGTTCGGCTTCATGGAGCGAGAAGATCGCCTACGGCACGCAGGATGCTCATGATGCCATCCTGGCAGGCGGCTTTCTGGCCAGCGGCGGCGTGGGCGTCTTCCTGCGCACGCAGGCGCAGGCGAATGCCGGCACTCCCATGGATATCTCGAACAACCTGCTCGCCTCCTACGACAATGCCGTCACCAGCAACGGCGCCGGCAATCCGATCGGAGTGCTGTTCGATCCTTTGACGGAGCACAAATTCTTCATCACCGACATCCATAACGTCTACGCCACCAACAATACCGGCGCCACGCTGCGGACGCTCACGCTGCCTGGCAATTTCAGCAATCCGGCCGGCCTTGCCTATGTCGCGGACAGTTACACGGGCGGAGCCATCAACGGCGTGCGCGCGCTGCTCGTCGGCGGCACCACCACGGATGGCGCGCAGGGATCGATCATCTCGACCTCCGCGCCTTTCGCGAGCAACGTGCAATGGACGAGCCTTGGGACGAACCTGCCCAACGCTGTCGTCTACGGCCTCAACTACTATTCCGATATCGACACGCTGGTCGCCGCGCTCTATGGCCGCGGCGTCTACGTGCTCTATGACGTCACAAGCCATTATTCGACCGCAACCGCACTCTGGTTCGGCAAGGCCAACAATGACTCCGCGCCCGACGTCTCGCTGCTCACGGGCAACCGTCCGCTCGAGAAATTCGGGACGGGAACGCTGACGCTCAGCGGCGCGGCCACCTATACCGGCGGCACGATCATCGATGCCGGAATCGTCGCGATCACCGCCGACGCCAATCTCGGCGCCGCGCAGGGCAGCGTCACCTTCAATGGCGGCGCGCTGCAGACCAATGCGCAACTGAGTTCGGCGCGCAACGTCACGCTCGCCGCCGCAGGCACCTTCGATGCCGAGGCCGACACCACCTGGTCCGGGACCATCACGGGGCCAGGTGCGCTCAACAAGATCGGTCCGGCGACGCTGTCGCTGACGGGCAGCAACAGCTATTCCGGCGGCACTTTCATTTATGGCGGCGCGCTGGCCACCGGCTCCGACGCCGCGCTGGGCGATCCCGCCGGCCAGGTCGGAATCAATGGCGGCACCTTCCGCGCCACGGGCTCGTTCTCGACCGGGCGTACCGTCGCGTTTGGCACACTCGGCGGCGCCGTCGATGTCCTCGGCGGAGCGACGCTGACAGCGAACGGGCTGTGGGCCGCGCAGGGGCCGGTCACCAAGACCGGTTCGGGCGAGCTCGCGATCGAGAACGTCGGCATCTTCCAGGCGCTCACCGTTGGCGCCGGCGGCCTCAAGATCGACGGCGCCATCACCGCCAATGCGCTTCAAGTCGCGCAGGGAGCGACGCTCAGCGGCATCGGACAGATCACTGCGCCTACCACGATTTCAGGCACGCTCTCGCCCGGCTCGCTTGCCCCCGGAGCGCTCACCTTCACCTCCACGGTGGCGCTGGCCTCGACCGCGACGCTGCACATCGCCATCGACGGCACCGGGACGAGCGGCGGAGCCGGCGGCTATTCCCAGCTCATCGTCAACGGCGGCGCGCTCACGCTCGGCGGTACGCTGCAGCCCTATTTCCGCGGTATCCTCGGCGGCAACAATAATTTCACCCCGGCTCTCGGTCAGCAATTCCTGATCGCAAGCGCGAGCGGTGGCGTCAGCGGCCAGTTTTCCGGCGTCGATCTCGCCGCCAGCGGCCTGTCTTCGAGTCTGCGCATGGATACGCTGTTCGGCGCGACCTTTATCAACCTGGTCACGACACCCGCGTCCTACGCGCTGGCGCCGGCGGGCTCGGCCTGGAACGCCAACCAGCAGAGCGCCGGCGCGGCGCTCGATGCGCTGCGCCCGCCGGCCGGCACCATCTCCTCCAATACGGCGCTGCAGAACGCGTTCAACACACTCTATCAGCTGCCGTCCTCGCAGCTCGGCCCGGTGCTGTCGGGCCTGTCCGCCGCCGACGAGGCGCGCGGCGTCGGCCATGCGCTCGACGCCGTCGACGTGTTTCACGAGGCGCTGCAGCAACATCTGCTTGGCGGGACGGTGGCGCCGGGCTTCAACAACCTCTCGTTCTCGGTCAGCGGCGCCGGGCGGAATTTCTATTCGGCCTATAACAGCATGGCTGCTCCGGTATCGTCCGGCAGCGCGCCGCGCGAGACCAATGCGCCGGCGGCGATCAGTGCCGAGCACTGGTGGAGCTCGGTGTTCTCCCAGTCCAGCATGACCAGCACCTCGGCCGGAATCACCGGTGGCTCGGCCAATGTCTCCGGCTTCATTGCCGGCCTCGAGGGCGAGATAAAGCCCGGCCAGCTGTTCGGCGCACTCGCCTCCTATTCCCACACCGATGCCAGCGGCAATGGCTCGGGCAGCGGCGACAACGTCGTGCTCGCCGCCTATGGCAAACGCACCGCCGGCCCGTTGCAGGCCGCGATCTATGGCGGCGTCGCCGTCAGCAGCATCGCCCTGCATCATGATTTCGGCACCGGCGGTCTCGTCAACCAGAGCGGCAGCGCCACCAGCCTGCTCGGCGGCGGCTCGATCGCCTACACCTTCGACTATCGCGGCTTCCAGATCGCGCCGACGGCCACCGCGGCGTTCACCCATATGCTGTTCGACGGCACCAGCGTGACGTCGCCGCTGGGTTTTGCGGTGCGTGTGCCGCAGCAATGGACCGATCGTTTCCGCTTCACCCTCGGCCCCACCATCGCGCGTACGGTGACGACCGAGCGTGGCATCAGGCTGACCGCCACCGTCGGCGGCGGCTTCCTGTATCAGACGGCGCCGGTGACCACCCTCGATGCGCAGATCTTCACGGCGGGCATGGCGGCGCAGACGGCGCCGGCGGGCGGTGCCGGCGGCTATGCCGATGCCGGTATCTATGCCTCGCTCACCAATTGGATCACCGGGTTCGTCCGCTGGCATGGCGAGGCGCGGCAGCACGCGCACAGCAACCAGGTCTCTGGTGGGCTCAGCGTGGCGTTTTGAACCGTCCGGATCGATGAAGAGAGGCCGCCGCTGCAGCGGCGGATCGGCGTTGGCCGGCTACTGAGCCGGCTATCTTTCGACGGCTCACCAAGGCCGCTGACGGGCAACTGTGCATCCGCCGGAGAGTTCGTCAATTTAGAATCGCTCTAGCTTAGAACGACTCTCTTTGCGGTGCCGCGGCGCAGCAGCTAGCAGGAAGGTAATAGCTGCAATTGATTGGCGGACGCGAGAAGCAATGCGAGTACCTTTTCCCAAGCCAGGCGTGCGGATTTTTGCCGCAAGTGCGCTGGCCAGTCTCTGTTTCAGTGCGCCCGCACGCGCTGAAAATGCAGAGAATTGGCGCGAGCTCGAGACCAAGTACATCTTCGGCTTCACCACCGGTTCGGGCATCGGCATCGAAGGCGAAAAGGAATTTACCGTCGACACGATCGGACGGTTCGGCAAGCGCGATGGCCGCTACAACGCGACCGAGACCAAGTACGAGTACGAATTCACCCCCTCTCAATTCGTGCAGTTCGAGTTCGGCGCGCTCGGCTCGACCCACGACATCCGCAACGTGACCGATCTCGACGATCGACGGCAGGTTGCGTTTACCGGCGGCTTCGGCGAATTCCGCTACCTCGCGGTGGAGCGTACCTCGAACAACCCGCTGTCCGTCACGCTTGCCGTCGAGCCGACCGTGCGGCTGATCGACGAGACGAGCGGCGAACGGGTGCACAATTACGAATTCGAGACCACCCTGAATGCCGATGTGGAGCTGTTGAGAAACCGGCTCTATGCCGGGTTCAATCTGCTGTATGAACCTGAATATACCCACACGCTGACGAGCGAGACGGTCCGGGAGACCACGCTTGGGACTTCCGCTGCGCTCTCGTTGCGCCTTGCGGCCAACGTCGTCATCGGCGGCGAGGCTTGGTATCTACGTCACTATGACGATTTCGGTCTGTCGGCCTTCACTGGCGACGCCGTGATGCTCGGCCCGAATCTCTTTGTCCGTTTCACCCCCAAGATATTCATGACCGCGGCATGGAACGCACAGGTCTGGGGCCGTGAGGTCGGCAATCCTCTGTCGCTCAATCTGGCAGAGTTTCAACGCCACCGCGCCAGACTCAAATTCGCCGTCGAATTCTGATCTCTCTCTCAACTTCAGAAGGTTTTGTGATGTACGCTCTGACCATGACCCGGAAGCTCGCCCTCGCCGCCATCTGCGCGACGCTGCCATTGTCGGCCGCTTTGGCTCAGCAGGCGACGGAGATTCAGATCGGCTATTCCGGCGGCCAATTCCAGCCGGCCGAGGTTCGTGCGCCAAAGGACAAGCCGGTGGTGTTCCGCGTCAAGAATCTCGATGCCAAGGCCATGGAGTTCGAAAGCACTTCGCTGCGGGTCGAAAAGGTCGTTGCGGCCAAGAGCCAGGGCCTGGTGAATGTCCGTGCGCTGAAGCCCGGCCGGTATGAATTTTACGATGATTTCAACGACAAGGCCCGTGGTGTGCTGATCGTCGAATAAGGATCGTCCCGCCGTGCTCGCCGCCCTCATTATCGTCTTCCGCGAGGTTTTCGAGGCCGGGCTGATCATCGGCATCGTACTCGCGGTCACGCGGCAGGTTCAGCACCGGAACCGCTGGATCGTGGGCGGCGTGCTCGCCGGCGTCGCGGGGGCGTGCCTTGTCGCAGCGTTCGCGGGCGCGCTGTCGCAGCTCTTCGAAGGCATGGGACAGGAGCTGTTCAACGCTGCCATTCTCGGCGTCGCCGTAGTGATGCTGACCTGGCACAATGTCTGGATGGCCAAGCACGGCAAGGAAATGGCCGGCGAGTTGCGGGCGGTGGGACAGGCCGTGGCGCAAGGATCCAAATCGCTATTGGCGCTCGCCGTCGTGGTCGGCGTCGCCGTGTTGCGCGAAGGCAGCGAGGTCGCCCTGTTTCTCTATGGCATCGCGGCGTCCGACGGCGGTTCGGCGATGAGCCTGTTCCTGGGCGGCCTGCTCGGCCTCGTGCTGGGCGGTGCCGTTTGCCTGTTCACTTATCTCGGCCTGCTGCGCATCCCGCCGCGGGCCCTTTTCAACACCACGACGGCGCTGATTACCTTGCTCGCCGCCGGAATGGCCGCGCAAGCCGTCGCCTTCCTCGAGCGGGCGAATTGGCTCACCGCCCTCGACGCCGTGGTGTGGGATACCGGCTGGCTTCTGTCGGAAAACAGCATTCTCGGCCGCACGCTGCACACGCTCATCGGATACACCGATCAGCCGACGCAGATGCAGCTTGTGGTCTACCTGGTCGTTATTGTTGTTACGGTCGCCCTGATGCGCATGATTGCAGCGGAGCGGCCGCGGCAAGCGGTTGCGACCAATTGATCGGCGATACGAGGTTGCCGCGCGAGCAATGGCGGCAGATCACTGCAGCGGCGGATCACCGCTGGTGCGCTTCTTGGCGAGGTCCATCTCGGTCACCGCGATGAGGATCTCGGCGCGGGTCTTCAGATCGGGCGCTTCCAGCATCGCCTGCTTCTCGGCCGGGCCATAGGGCGACATCATCGCCAGTGCATTGACCAGCGCTTCGTTCGGCGCGCTCTCGACGCCTTCCCAGTCGACCTTGAGATTGTTGGCCTTCAGGAAATCCGCCAAGGCCACCAGCAGCGCCTCGCGGTTGACCGCCTCCTCGCCCAGGCGCGCCGTGAAATCGTCAGCGAAGGCAAAGAAATCGACCTTGCACTGCCGGTACGGGGTCAGCACCTCGAGCTCCTCGACCACCCTGAAGCGCGCAACCCCGGTGAGTTCGAGGATGTAGCGGCCGTCGCCGGATTCGGCGAGCTGGGTGATGCGGCCGACGCAGCCGACCCGGAACAGCACCGGCTTGTCGGAATCCTTCGGCGAGTGCGTCACGTCGGGCTGGATCATGCCGATCAGGCGATGACCGTCCCGGAAGCAATCGTCGACCATCGCCAGATAGCGCGGCTCGAAGATGTTGAGCGGCATCTGGCCGCGCGGCAGCAGCAGCGCGCCGGGCAGCGGAAACACCGGAATGATCTCCGGAAGGTCGGCGGGGCCGCGATATTCGATATTGATCGGCATCTCAGTCCCCGCGGCGATTTCCAACCTGCGCTTTAGGAAAACAGGATCGTCGACAAGCGCTTCCGTCCTTCGACCGTTGCATCATCCGTGCCGCCCCAGGCTTCGAAGAACTGCACCAGCTGCTTGCGGGCAGCGTCGTCGTTCCATTTGCGGTCGCGCTTGACGATCGCGAGCAGCTGCTCCGTGGCAGCGGCGCGGTCGCCCTTTGCGTTCAGCGCGGTGGCAAGGTCGAACCGCGCCTGATGATCGAGCGGGTTTGCGGCGACTTTCTGTTCGAGCTCGGCGATGGGCCCGAGCTGTTGCGCCTGTTCGGCGAGATCGATCGCGGTCTGCACCGCCTTCACGGCCGGGTCGTTGCGCTTGGATTCCGGCACCATGGCCAGCGTCTGCTTGGCCTGCTCCATCGCGCCCGAGGTGGCGTAGCATTTGGCGAGGCCGGCCAGCGCGGCGATGTTGGTCGCATCGTACTGGAGCACTTCGGCGTAGATCTGCGCGGCCGCGGCCGTGTCGCCCTCGGCGAGCACGGCCTCCGCCTCCTGCAGGATCTCGGCGATGTTGGGCTCACCCGGTGCCGTCACGCCCTTGGTCAGCTTCTCGATGAAGGCGTTGAGCTGGCTCTCCGGCACCGCGCCCATGAAGCCGTCGGCCGGCTGGCCGTTGACGAAGGCAATCACGGCCGGGATTGACTGGATGCCCATCTGGCCAGGGATCGCCGGGTGCTGGTCGATGTTCATCTTGACCAGCTTGACCTTGCCCTTGGCCGCCCTGACCGCTTTTTCGAGGATGGGGGTGAGCTGCTTGCAGGGGCCGCACCACTCCGCCCAGAAGTCGATCAGCACCGGCTGGCGCTTCGATTCCTCGATGACGTCCTTCACGAAGGTCTGGGTGGTGGTGTCCTTGATCAGATCGGCCGCAGCCGGGCCTGCCGCGCCGTTACCCTGGTCGATGATCGTCACGGGATCCCCTCGTCTGATGTCTGGAATGGCGGGTCTTTAGCACGCCGCCATTTCTTATGCTTCGCTTCAGGCCCTAAAATTGGGCCGAATGGGCCGAATTTCAATCCATGGGGGCCGATTCGGCAGTTCGGGGCCATTTTTGGTCGATTTGGCCGCTTCAGGGCCCCATATTGGGGCTCCGAAAGCGAGATGATGCTGCCGGTAGCTGTTGCATTCGCCTCCCGCTTTTGGCATACGACAGCCGTTGCCGGCGCGTCACGCGACCGACACAGGATGCGGGTGTAGCTCAGTGGTAGAGCACGACCTTGCCAAGGTCGGGGTCGAGGGTTCGAGCCCCTTCGCCCGCTCCAATTTTTCCCAGAGCATCCAGCCAATCCAGACCGAGACGTGGTTTTCACGCCGCTGGCGGCTGGCTTGGGTCTGACATGACAATCCTGGTCACCGGCAGCGCCGGCCATCTCGGGGAGGCCATCTTGCGGACGCTCCGGCGCCGCGGATCGCCTGCGCGCGGGCTCGACCTGAAGCCGTCCCCCTTCACCGACGCCGTGGGCTCGATCGTCGACCCCGCCTTCGTCCGGGCGCAGCTGGACGGCGTCACGGCCGTGATCCACACCGCGACGCTGCACAAGCCGCATGTGGCGACGCACTCCAAGCAGGCCTTTGTCGACACCAACGTCACCGGCACGCTCAACCTGCTCGAAGCGGCGGATGCGGCCGGCGTGACGAGCTTTGTCTTCACCAGCACCACCAGCGCGTTCGGCTCGCAGCTCCGGCCCGAGGCGGGACAGGCCGCGGTGTGGGTCACTGAAGAGCTGCCGTCGGTGCCGAAGAACATCTACGGCACCACAAAGCTGATGGCGGAAAATCTGTGCGAGCTGTTCTTTCGCGAGCGGGGCTTGCCGGTCGTGGTGCTGCGGACCTCGCGGTTCTTCCCTGAGGACGAGGACGATCCGGCGATGCGGTCGGCCTATTCGCTCGAGAACGCGCAGGCCAACGAGCTGCTTTATCGCCGGCTGGATATCGCGGACGCGGTCAGCGCGCATCTGCTCGCAATGGCGCGCGCCAGCGAGATCGGCTTCGGCCGTTACATCGTCTCGGCGACCAGTCCGTTCAGGCAGCACCACCTTGCGCAGCTCGCCCGCGATGCGACCGAAGTCGTGCGCGAGCTCTATCCCGAATGCGCGCAGCTCTACGCGACGCGCGGCTGGCGCCTCTTGCCCGCGATCGATCGCGTCTATGTCAACGACCGCGCGCGGCGCGAGCTCGGCTGGCGTCCCGAATTCGACTTTGCCCATGTGTTGCGCAGCCTTCGCGCTGCTAGCGATTTCCGCAGCACCCTGGCGCGCGAGGTGGGGTCGAAGGGCTATCACGACACGCGGTTTGACGACGGCCCGTACCCGGTCGCCTCGTAGCCGCCGCTTTCGTCAATTCGCATGATGATTCAGACCCGTGGCCGCTGTCACCACGCGCCGTCCGGCCTTTGCCGTTCTACTGTGCATGGGGTTGTTTTCGCGGTTTTGGATTGGTCGTCCGCTTTCACAGCTCGCGAATAAGGCGCTCGCGGGATCGATTCCGCGTTGCAGCGAGAGCGTTGTCCTCGCCATTTGCGAGAATGTGAGACGTTCAGTCTCAATTTTTACGGAGCGCAATCGCGGCGCACGCGGCGCGCTTTCCCCCGCGCGCAGATGTGCTAACCTTTTTGCGTCTGCCACCTCGACAGACTCCGAACTTCGCCTACTCGACAACAGCAAAACAAAGAACGCGCAGCCCTCACGGCTGCCTTAGGGGAGTGACGCGATGAAATCGATGATCCATCGATCGGTGTTGGCGCTTGCAGCCGTGGCCCTTCTGGCCGGGACAACTGCCGGCCATGCACAGGACAAAAGCAAACCGCTGAAGAAATACGAATCCGGCACCAAGGAATTCTGGACCCATCCGCCTGACGACTGGTTCCTCGGCGACGAGACCGAGGCGCAGAAGGGCCTCGCGCCGCCCTCGGGTCCGCCGACCGGTGCCTCCGATGCCGAGCTCGCCAACATCGTCAAGAAGGTGAAGCTGCCGGCGGGCTTCAAGATGGAGGTCTACGCCTCCGGCGTGCTGGCCGCGCGGCAGATGGCCTGGGGTGACAAGGGCACGCTGTTCGTCGGCTCGTTCGGCCTCGGCAACGTCTATGCCATCAAGGACAACAACGGCAAGAAAGAGGTCAAGACCATCCTCAAGGGGCTGAACATGCCCACCGGCCTCGCGGTCAAGGACGGCGCGCTCTACGTCATCGCGGTCGACAAGCTGATCCGCTATGACGACATCGAGAACAAGCTCGACAATCCCGGCGAGGGCAAGGTCGTCTATGACGACATGCCGTCCTATGCCGCGCATGGCTGGAAGTACATCGCCGTCGACAAGGACGGCTGGTTCTACATTCCGTTCGGACCGCCCTTCAACATCGGTATCCCGCCGACCAGCGTCTCGCAGATCCGGCGCGTCGATCCCAAGACCGGCAATGCCGAAATCTGGGCGCTCGGCGTGCGCAACTCGGTCGGCGGCGACGTCGATCCGCGCACCGGCAAGTACTGGTTCACCGAGAATGCCCGCGACTGGGTCAGCGATGATCTGCCCTCGGACAAGCTGAACATGATCAACAAGATCGGCGAGCATTTCGGCTATCCCTACTGCCACCAGGGCGACCTGCCCGATCCGAAGTTCGCGATGGGCCACAAATGCTCCGAGTTCACGCCGCCGGTGCTGAATCTCGGCGCGCATGTGGCTCCGCTCGGCATGAAGTTCTATACCGGCGACCAGTTTCCGTCTGAGTACAAGAACAACATCCTGATCGCCGAGCACGGCTCCTGGAATCGTCACAAGTACCAGGGCGCGCGCATCATGCGCGTGATCGTCGGGCCCGACGGCAAGAACCCCAAGCAGGAGGTGTTCGCCTCCGGCTGGATCGAGGGTGACCAAGGCTATCTTGGTCGTCCCGACGACATCATCCTCGCCAAGGACGGCTCGATCCTCGTGGCCGACGACTGGGCCGGCGCGATCTATCGCATCAGCTACAGCAAGAAGTAGCGCGCAAGCGACACGAGGCTGCGGTGGCCCGTGAGGCGCCGCAGCCTCTTTCATTTCAGATTCACACGCCGTCGTTCCGGATTGCGCGTAAGTGCAAACTGGAACCCATAATCCCGACTCGTGGTTATGGATTCTCAGATGCGCAATTGCTCCTCAAAGTCCGCGACTTCGTCGCGGGCCGGAATGACGAGTCAGATAGATCGGAATTCTCATCATGCGCCGGCAGTTCATCTCGCACGCCATAAGCGCGGCTGCGCTCCTCGCGCTCGGTGCGCTCTCCGCCAGCGCCGCCGACAATGCTGCCGTCCAGGAGAAGGCGGCCGTCTGCTCCGGCTGTCACGGCGAGAACGGCATCTCCCAGACCGAGAACATCCCCTCGCTGGCCGGTCAGCCCGATCAATTCCTGCAATGGCAGCTCGTGTTCTTTCGCGCCGGCTCGCGCAAGAACGAGCAGATGCAGCCGATCGCGGAAGCGATCACCAATGAGGACGTCCGCAGCCTCGGCGCCTATTACGCGGCGATGACGCCGCCGAAGCCGGCCGAGGACAAAGACCCCGACCTCTCGAAGAAAGGCGCGCAAGTCGCCGCCGGCCGCCGCTGCGCCTCATGCCACACGGATAGCTTTGCGGGGACCAAGGCCGTGGCGCGGATCGCAGGTCAGCGCGAGGAATATCTGGTCAAGGCGCTGCACGACTACAAGGCGGGCAAGCGCGTCGGCGGCGGCGTCGCCGCGATGGCCGATGTCGCCTACCACATGAGCGACGAGGAAATCACCGCCGTCGCGCACTATCTGGCGTATTTCAAATAGGGCTTACGTGAGAAGCGCTACCCCACCCGCTGCAGCTCATAGGCCTTCAAATGCGTGTAGGCGATGCGCAGCTTCGGCACCGGTACCTTGGCTGCATCGGCGCGCGCGATGAGATCGCCGATCACATGATCGGCTTCCACCGGCAGGCCCGCCTTGATGTCGCGGAACATCGAGGCCGTCATCGGCGAGCCCTCGGTGGTGAGGTTGCCCTTCACGCGTTCGAAGAACGGGCCGCCCGGCGGGTAGCCGGACGCGGTGGCGATCGCGCTGGTTTCGTCCAGCATGCCGAGCAGGAAGTCGCGGCCGCCGGGCGCGGCGAGGATGTTGCCGACGGAGGTGCGCATCAGGCTGGTGGAAGCTGCGAGCGAGGACAGGAACACCCACTTCTCCCACATGTCCTGCATGATGTTCTGGCTGGCGGTGGCGCCGTTGATGCCGCTCTTGAAGGCCTCGTCGATCGCCTTGACCCGGTCCGACGTCTTGCCGTCGCGCTCGCCGTAATTGATTGACTGCATCGGCTGCAGCTGCACCACCTCGCGCTTCTCGTTCAATGTCGCTGCGATGGCGCAGAGGCCGCCGAGCACGCGCTGCTTGCCGAAGACGGCATCGAGGATATCGAGATGCTTCATGCCGTTGAGCATGGGAATGATCGCCGTATTCGGCCCGACCGCCGCGGCGAACGAGGCGATGGCATCGTCGAGATCGAATGCCTTGCAGCTCAGGAGCACGACGTCGAACTTGTCCTTGAGCGCATCGGCCTGCACTGTGGGCGGATTCTTCAAGGTCACGTCGCCGTTTGGGCTCTTGATGACGAGGCCGTCGCGCGCGAGCTCGCTCGCGCGCCTGGGGCGGACAAGGAAAGTGACGTCGCGGCCGGCCTGCAACAGCCTGCCACCAAAATAGCCGCCGATGGCGCCGGCGCCGACCACGAGGATACGCATGGGAAAGTCCTTGTTGTTGCTCTTGCTCGTCTATCTATAGACGTCATTGCGAGCGAAGCGAAGCAATCCAGAAAGGGGCAACGATCACATTCTGTCGCCAGATGCGGGGACTACATTCCCAGCACCATCTCCTCGACCTCGCGCAGCTGTTCCTTGCCGAAGAACATCTCGTTGCCGACGAAGAACGTCGGCGAGCCGAACGCGCCGCGGGCGACCGCCTCCTCGGTGTTCTTGATCAGTCTGCCCTTCACTTCGCCCTCCTGGGCGCGGGCGAACAGTTTTTGGGCGTCGAGTCCCGAGGACGCCAGCGCCTTCGCGGCGACTTCAGGATCGTCCATCTTCTTCGGTTCGCGCCACATGTGGTGGAAGGCGGCATCGACGTATTTCTCGAACACGCCCTCGAGCTGTGCTGCGATCGCCGCGCGCATCAGGTTGAGGGTGTTGACGGGGAAGTGCGGATTCCAGACATAGGGCTGGACGTGGAAGCGCTTGATGAAGCGCTCGGTCTCGACCTGCTGGAATTCGCGCTTGTTCTTGACGCCTGCGAGCGTCTCGGCCGGCGATCTGTTGTTGGTCGACTTGAAGATGCCGCCGAGCAGGATCGGCACATATTCGAATTTGACGCCGATGCGCTGCTCGATCGCCGCGATCGCCAGGTGGCTGAGATAGGCGTTCGGGCTGCCGAAATCGAACAGGAATTGCGGGGCTATGCGGGGCAAATTCGTTCTCCCTGAGGTCGCTTTTGCCCATTGTGGCGCAGGGCGCGGCGCAGGTCCACCGTTTAATGATGATCATAATATCTTGGCGATCAGATCAAGCGCCGGATCGCCTGCTTGCGCCACAGCAGGAGGTAAAAGCCCATCTGCAGGACGAACATGCTGCAGAACACGATCGGATAGGCGGCCCAGACGCCCTCGAGGCCGACGACGCGGCTGAGGAATATCGCGGACGGCAGCTCGATCGCGACAATCGCGAAGATGGACAGCAGCATCGGCGTCAGCGCCACGCCGGCGGCCCGCATCGCGCCGGAGAACGTCGTGGCCAGGCCGAAAGGCACTGAGCTCCACAGCGCGACGAAGAGCAGGCCCTTCGCCAGATCGAGCACAGCGCCGTCGGTGATGAAGATGCCGAGCACGGCGCGCGGGGCGAGATAGATCAACGCCACCAGTCCGCCGGTCAGCACGAGGTTGAACGCAAGCCCGGTGCGGACGATGCCATCGAGCCGTGCCCGGTCGCCGCCGCCGATCGCGTGCGCCCCGAGAATCGAGACCGCAATCGAGATCGACATCGCCGTGAACTGCGTATAGCCCATCACCTGGTTCACGGCGCCGTAGGCCGCGGTGGCGTCCGATCCAAAGCCGTTGACCAGGTCGAGCAGAACCAGCTCGGCAATCGCCATCACGACCATGCCGACCGCACTGGGCAACCCAATTCCGAGGACTTGTCCCATCACCGCGCGGTTGAGCCTGATATGGCGCAGCAGCGCGATGTCAGGCGCGAGAGCATGCTTCGTCCGCAGCAGGTAGATGGCCAGCACGATCAGCGTCAGCGCATTGGAGATTGCAGCCGCCCAGGCGGGACTGGTGATGCCGACCGCGCCGCGGATCAGCATCGGCGTCAGGATCAGGCCAATCGTCGTGGACACCGCCAGCGCCAGCAGCGGAGTCACGGCATCGCCGACGCCGCGGATCATCGCCGTCACCAGCAGGAAGACAAACCCGAGCGGCATCGTCAGCATCATGATTCGAGCATAGGCGCTGGCCGCGTCGAGAATGTCGGGAGGCGTTGCGAGCGCCATCATCAGCCGCCGGCTGAAAAGTCCGCCAAGCAGCCCAATCGATATCGAGAGCAGCAGGCCGGCTGCGAGCGTGGTGCCGACGACGATCTTGATTCGGCCGTGCTCGCCCGCGCCGAAGGCTTGGCCGATCAGCACGGTGGCACCCGTACTCAATCCCATGACGAAGGCGAACAGGAAGAAGAACACCGGGAAAAAAGTCGAGACGGCTGCGAGCGCGTCCACGCCGATCATATGGCCGAGATAGACATTGCTGACGGTGCCGAACAGGGATTGCAGCGCATTGCTCAGCATCAACGGCGTGAGAAAGCGCAGGAAGTTTTTCCAGAGCGGTATTGAAGCGGACATGGGAGTGCCTTTCATCGGGCATGCAGGACCGTTGCCGCGCAATGCGTGGCTCGGCCGTTGATGGGTGAGGGTTTGCTGCGCGCGTCTACGCGCGGTCGCTGTAGGCGAGCTTGACGATGTGGTCGCGAATGTCGGTAGGCCATTCGGCGATCAGCGTGGTGAAGCGCCGCCGGTCATCGGCAAACAGCGCGCGCGAAGCTTCCTCGAACTGCGGCAGATTGCCAGCCATGGTCGACATGAAGTGATACGCCGCATCGCGCGCCTGTCGCTCGCGGTCCTTGTCTCCGCTTGCGCGCCGCGCCTCGTCGACGAGCTTGCGCAGCGCGACCGAGGCGCCGCCCGGCTGCGCGCCGAGCCATTCCCAGTGCCGGGGCAGCAGCGTCACCTCGCGCGCGACGACGCCAAGCTTGGGCCGGCCGCGCCCGCGCGGTTCGGTCGGTGCGGCAGTCTCCTCGACCGGCGGCGGGATCAGCTTCGCCAGGCGTGCCAGCACCTCGCGATCCCCGCCGCGCAGATCGAAGTCGATCGACCGGCCCGTGGCATCCTCGAAGATGACGATGGGCTCGTCCGGCCGCGGCGCCACCCGCTTGACGACCAGCGCGACCTCTCCAGCCGGCCCGGAGACCAGGCGACGCGGCCCCTGGAAGGCCGTAAAAATCCTCTGCATTGAAATCATTGCCATATTGACGACGTCAGGTCGCTTAATACCCGGGTAAATAGCCGCCGTCAATATGGTGAAATGCCCGCGCCGATGGCTCGACATTATGTTCCCGGACTGGCAGGTACCCGGCGGACCAACCACGCTCAAATCTTGAGGATCTCGCGATGCTGACCGTCCACCACCTCAACAATTCGCGCTCGCAGCGCGTGCTGTGGCTGCTCGAGGAGCTGGGCGTTCCTTACGAGATCGTGCGCTACCAGCGTCAGCCCGATATGCGCGCCCCGAAGGAGCTGCGTGCGATCCATCCGCTCGGCAAGTCGCCCGTCATCACCGACAACGGCAACACCATCGCCGAGTCAGGCGCGATCATCGAATATCTCATCGCCACCTACGGCAAGGGCCGGCTGATCCCGCCGCCCGATACACCGGAGCGGCTCCGCTACACCTATTGGCTGCACTATGCGGAAGGATCGGCGATGTCGCCGCTGCTGCTGAAGCTGCTGTTCACGCTGATGCCGAAGCGCGCGCCGGCGCTGCTTCGTCCGCTGGTACGCAAGGTCTCGAACCAGGCGCTGACCGCGCTGGTCAATCCGCAGCTCAAGCAGCATATGGACTACTGGGAAGGTGAGCTCGCGAAAAGCGAATGGTTCGCCGGCAACGCGTTCACGGCCGCCGATATCCAGATGAGCTTTCCGCTCGAAGCCGCGCAAGCGCGCGGTGGGCTCGAGCAGGGCCATCCGAAGGCGATGGCGTTCCTGGAGCGTATCCATGCGCGACCGGCCTATGCGCGCGCCCTCGAGAAGGGCGGCACATACCAAGTGGGGCGGTAAGTTTCCTCGCCGCCCCGCGATGACCTCTCAATCGGCGTGCAGCACGCGCCCACGCGTTTCCGGCAGCGCGAAGGCGGCGATGAAAAACACCGCGTAGGCGACGACCGCGAAGATCGCGATCGCATTGGCCAGCGACGTCGTCGCCGACAGCGCGCCCACGAGGAATGGAAACAGCGCACCGATGCCGCGGCCGAAATTGTAGCAGAAGCCCTGACCTGAGCCGCGCAGCCGCGTCGGAAAGAGTTCGGTCAGGAATGCGCCGACCCCGGAGAAATAGCCCGAGGCGAAGAAGCCGAGCGGGAAACCAAGCACCCAGAGGATTTCGTTGGTGAGCGGCAGCTGCGTATAGAGCAGCACCACGGCCATCGCTCCGATCGAGAAGATCAGGAACAGGTTGCGCCGCCCGATCCGGTCGGCGAGCCAGGCGCCGGTGAGATAGCCGATGAAGGAGCCGATGATCAGCGTCGAGAGATAGCCGGTCGAGCCGACGATCGACAGATGCCGCTCTTTGGTCAGGAACTGCGGCACCCAGAACGTGACGGCGTAGTAGCCGCCCTGGCAGCCGGTGGCCATGAGCGAGGCCAGAACCGTGGTCTTCACGATCGGGAAAGTGAAGATCTCCCACAGCTTTGGATGGCTGCCCGTTTCCGCGTGCCTGGCGCGTGCGGCGGCTGCGACCTCCGGCTCGGTCACGGAGCGGCGGATGTAGAACACCAGCAGCGCCGGTAGCGCGCCGATCACGAACATCCAGCGCCATGCCGTCTCCGCCGGCATGAGCGAGAACAGGATCGCCTGCGACAGCACCGCAAGGCCCCAGCCGACGGCCCAGCCCGACTGCACCGAGCCGACCGCGCGCCCGCGATATTGAGGCCGGATCGCCTCGCCCATCAGCACGGCGCCGGCGGCCCACTCGCCGCCGAAGCCGAGGCCCAGCACGGCGCGTGCGATCAGCAATTGCTCGAAGTTTTGCACGATTGCGCAGACCAGCGAGAAGACCGAGAACCAGATGATGGTGATCTGAAGTGTTCTTACCCGGCCGATATGATCGGAGAGATAACCGCCAAGCCAGCCGCCGATGGCAGAAGCCAGCAGCGTTACCGTGCCGGCAAGACCGGCAGAACCCGCATCGACCTTCCACAACGCGATGATGGTGCCGATCACCAGCGGATAGATCATGAAATCCATGCCGTCGAGCGCCCAGCCCGCCGCGCAGGCCCAGAAGGTTCGGCGCTCGGCGACATTCATGTCGCGATAAAAGGCGAGAAGGCTGGTATCCTCGATCTCGGCGCGCTCGATGCGTCCAGTCGGATCGGCTGTTGTCATGTGCGTTTCCCCGGCAAAAATCTTCTGCCCGGCGGTGGTAGCACGCGCAGGTCGCGACGCAAGCCGCCGTGCCATGCAAGGACAGCGTTACTGTCCCGCCGCTTCCGCACCGCGCGTGCGCGGATCGGGCGCGCCGAGCGGCCCGTTCGGCGTCGCGAGAATTGAATTGGCCGACGTCTGCCCCATCGGCTCGACGATGAGATGGTCCATTGCCTTCAGCTCGAACATCACATCGTCGGGAAAGCCGTGCTCGACGCGCACCTCGTCCGGCAGCCATTGATGATGCAACCGCGGCGCGGCGACCGCGGCTGCGATGTCCATCTTGTAGTCAAGCACGTTGACGATCACCTGCAGCACGGTCGAGATGATACGGCTGCCGCCGGGCGAGCCCGTCACCAGCACCGGCTTTCCGTCTTTCAGCACGATGGTCGGCGACATCGAGGACAGTGGCCGCTTGCCGGGTCCGGGCAGGTTGGCCTCGTAGCCCACGAGGCCGTAAGCATTGGAGGCGCCGACGGCCGCGGTGAAATCGTCGAGCTCGTTGTTGAGCAGCACGCCGGTTCCGTCTGCGACGAGACCGACACCGTAGCTGAAGTTCAGCGTATAGGTGTTGCTGACCGCGTTGCCGCTGCTGTCGACGACGGAATAGTGGGTGGTGTTGCTGCCCTCCCGCGGCGAGGCGGCGGTGGCCACGAGATCCTTTGACGGCGTCGCGTGCTCGGTGGAAATGCCGGCGCGCAGCTTGGCGGCATAGTCCTTCGCAATCAGCGTTTCGATCGGCGCGTTGACGAAGGCGGGATCGCCGAGATAGCGCGCCCGGTCCGCGTAGGCGCGCTTCATGGCTTCGATCAACAGATGCAGCGACGCAGGCGAGCCCTGCTTGAAGTCCGCGAGCTGAAAACCTTCGAGGATGTTGAGGCTCTCCAGCAGCACCACGCCGCCCGACGACGGCAGCGGCATCGAGACGATGTCGTAGCCTCGATAGGTGCCGCGCACCGGGGTGCGGATCACGGCTCGATAGGCCTTCAGGTCAGCCGGCGTCATGATGCCGCCGGCGCCCGACACGGCCTTGGCGATCTTCTCCGCCACCGCTCCCTCGTAGAAGCCGCGCGGTCCTTCGGCGGCGACACGCGCCAGCGTGTCGGCGAGATCGCTCTGCACCAGCCTGTCGCCTTCGCCGAGGGGCCTGCCGTCGGGCTTCACGAAAATCTTTGCGGAGGATGGCCAGCGCGCGAGCCGCGCTGACCAGCCGGGCAACGTATCGGCGACGTCGTCGGTAACGATAAATCCGTCGCGCGCGAGCGCGATCGCCGGTTCGAGCAGTTGCGCCAGCGTGAACTTGCCCGAGCCGTATTTCTCGAGTGCCAGCGCAAAGCCGGCGACCGTGCCGGGCACGCCGATGCCAAGCCCGGAATCGCGCGACTTGGCGGGATCAGGCCTGCCGTCGGGTCCGAGGAAGATTTGCGCCGTGGTCGCTGCAGGCGCGGTCTCGCGATAGTCGATCGCGATGTCCTCGTTGCGCTCGGCGAAATGGATCAGCATGAATCCGCCGCCGCCGATATTGCCAGCGCGCGGATAAGTCACCGCCATCGCGAAGCCTGTCGCGACCGCCGCATCGACGGCGTTGCCGCCGCGCCGCAGGATATCGGCACCGACTTGCGCGGATATCTTTTCCTGTGCCACCACCATGCCGTGCTCGGCACGAACAGCGTGCACGGTGTCGAGCGCCGGTGGGACATAAGCCTGCCGCGCATCCTGCGCGGTTGCTGATGCAAGGCCAAACGCCAGGGTGGCGAGAAGCGCGAGAAAACTTCGCCGTGTCGAAATTGACGCCATGATCAAATTTCCGCCGAGCCTTCGGGCTAATTCACGCACCGCGCTGCAATGCTATACGGTTTACGCTAAGAGGGACAAAACTGTTTGTGATGAGGACTGCGCAATGACGACGATCGCCCCGGACGCGCGCATGGCCGGCGCCCCGCGGACCTATCCGCCGCGCGCCGCCGTCGTCAGCTGGATCTTCTTCGACTGGGCCGCGCAGCCTTATTTCACGCTGATCACGACCTTTGTGTTCGCGCCCTATTTTGCCACCAGCGTCGCGCCAGACCCCGCCGCGGGGCAATCGCTGTGGGGATTTGCCATGGCAGCAGCCGGCATGGCGATTGCGCTGTTGTCGCCCGTGCTCGGCGCCATCGCGGACGCTGCGGGCCGCCGCAAGCCCTGGATCGCTGCGTTCGGCGCGGTGCTGGTGCTGGCCTCCTGCGCGCTGTGGATCGGCAAGCCCGGCGATCACGCCATCATTCCGCCGCTGCTGACCGCGGTCGCGCTCGCCAGCGTCGGCGCGGAATTCGCCACCGTCTTCAACAATGCGATGATGCCGACGCTGGTGCCGCCGGAGCGCATCGGCCGGCTCTCTGGCACCGGCTGGGCCACAGGCTATATCGGCGGCATCGTCAGCTTGATCATCGTGCTCGGCTTTCTCGCGGCCAATCCCGAGACTGGTCGCACGCTGCTTGGCTTCACACCGCTGTTCGGGCTCGATCCCGCCACCCACGAAGGCGATCGCGCTGCCGGACCGTTGACCGGGCTGTGGTTCATCGTCTTCGTCACGCCGATGTTCCTGTTCACGCCCGATTATCCGGCGAAGCGTCCGGTGCGCGAGGCGCTGCACGAAGGCCTCGCCAATCTGAGGCGGTCGCTGAAGAGCTTGCCGCAGCAGAAGTCGCTCGCCGCGTTCCTGCTCGCCAACATGATCTACACCGATGGCCTGGTGTCGCTGTTCGCATTCGGCGGCATCTACGCCGCAGGCACGTTCGGCTGGCACACGATCCAGATCGGCACGTTCGGAATCATCCTCGCCATCGCCGGCACCTTCGGGGCGTGGCTTGGCGGCAAGCTCGACGACTTCCTCGGTCCCAAGCGCGTCATCGCCGGCAGCATGCTGATCCTGCTGCTTTCCGTGGCAGCGATCCTGCTCGTCGACAAGGACAGCGTGCTGTTCGTCAAGGTCGCGCAGCCAGTGCCGGGCGGTCCATTGTTTGGTGCCGCCGCCGAGCGGGCCTATGTCGTGCTGGGTTGCCTGATCGGCGCGGCAGGCGGCCCGCTTCAGGCCGCGTCACGCACGCTGCTGATCCGCCTCGCGCCGAAGGATCGCATCGCCCAGTATTTTGGCCTGTTCGCGTTGACCGGAAAGGTGACGTCCTTCATCGGCCCGCTGCTGATCGGCGTGATCACCGCAGTGACCGCGAGCCAGAAGGCCGGCATGGCCGTGCTGGTGGTGTTCTTCGTCGCTGGACTGGCGCTGCTGATGCGGGTGCGGGAGTAGCGCGCATCGCGCAATCCCATCCCCGTCATTGCGAGGAGCCCGCGACAAAATTGCGTGGCAATTTTGCGCTGGCGACGAAGCAATCCAGACTGCCTCCTCGAACGGATCCTGGATTGCTTCGCTTCGCTCGCAATGACGAGTTGATAAATCAGTGCCTGAAGTGCCGCGTTCCCGTGAACACCATGGCGATACCGTGCTCGTCGGCGGCCTTGATCACCTCGTCGTCGCGCATCGAGCCGCCGGGCTGCACCACGGCAGTAGCGCCGGCTTCGATGCAGGCGAGCATGCCGTCGGCGAACGGGAAGAATGCGTCCGACGCCACCACCGAACCCTTGGTGAGCGGCTCGGCGAGCTTCAGCTCGTTCGCCGCATCCTGCGCCTTGCGCGCCGCGATCCGCGCTGAATCCACGCGGCTCATCTGGCCCGCGCCGATGCCGACGGTGGCGAGATCCTTGGCGTAGATGATGGTGTTGGACTTGACGTGCTTGGCCACGCGGAAGGCGAACTTGAGGTCGCGCATCTCCGCGTCGGTTGGCGCACGCCTGGTTACGACCTTGAACGTCATGTCGTCGACCACGGCGTTGTCTCGGCTTTGCACCAGAAGGCCGCCCGCGACGGTCTTGGCGGTCAGGCCAGGCGCGCGCGGATCCGGCAGGCTGCCGGCAAGCAGCAGGCGCAAATTCTTGCGCGCGCCGATGATGGCAATTGCCTCTTCGCTCGCATCTGGCGCGATGATCACCTCGGTGAAGATCTTGGTGATCTCGCGCGCGGTGTCGGCATCGAGCGGCCGGTTCATCGCGATAATGCCGCCGAAGGCCGAGGTGGAATCGCAGGCCAGCGCCTTGCGATAGGCCTCGACGAGGTTAGCGCCTTCCGCGACGCCGCAGGGATTGGCGTGCTTGACGATGACGCAGGCCGCGGTGCGTTTGGTGTCAAATTCGCCGATGCACTCATAGGCCGCATCGGTGTCGTTGATGTTGTTGTAGGAGAGCTCCTTGCCCTGGAGCTGTCGTGCGGTCGAGACGCCCGGGCGCTTGTCGGGCGTGGCATAGAACGCCGCGGTCTGGTGCGGGTTCTCGCCGTAGCGCAGCGACTGGATCAGCCTGCCGCCGAAGGCGCGGAAGTCGGGCGCATCGATTTCGAGCTGGCGATTGAACCAGTTCGAGATCGCGGCGTCGTAAGCCGCGGTGCGGGCATAGGCCTTTGCGGCCAGCCGCCGGCGCAGCTTCAGCGTCGTCGCGCCGTTGTTGGCGGCGATCTCCTCTAACACGGCCTTGTAGTCGTCTGCTTCGACCACGACGGCGACGTCGTCATGGTTCTTGGCGGCGGCGCGGATCATCGCGGGTCCGCCGATGTCGATATTCTCGATGCAATCCTCGAAGCCCGCGCCTTTTTCGACGGTGGCTTCGAACGGATAGAGATTGACGACGAGCAGGTCGATCGGCGCGATGCCGTGCGCCTTCATCGCCTCCGCATGCTCCTTGTTGTCGCGGATCGCGAGCAGGCCGCCATGCACCTTCGGGTGCAGCGTCTTGACGCGGCCATCCATCATCTCGGGGAAGCCCGTGAGGTCGGAGACGTCCTTCACCTTGAGGCCGGCCGCGGCGATCGCCTTCGCGGTGCCGCCGGTCGAGACCAGCTCGACGTCATGGGCGGCAAGGGCCTTGGCGAACTCGATCAGGCCTGATTTGTCCGAGACGGACAGAAGGGCGCGGGTGACGCGGCGGGGGTGGTCAGTCATGAGCAAGATCCTCTGCTAAGGGAGTGTCTATGCCCAGGCGCGCGGCGGATATCTGTCGCGCTTCCCGATGGTGCTCCATCCAAGGTCGCCAGTCGCGCGAACGAGCGCTCGATAGCAGTTTTCGGCGTCGTTCACAACGCTCAGATCGGGCCGAATCGTGCCTCTTTTACAGCGGGAGTTCCGGCTCGCGCCGGGCGTTGCGGCGGGCATTGGTCACCGCGGGCGAGGCGGAGGAGCGGACAAAGCTCCAGCGGATCGAGGGCGCCTGACGGGCGTCCTGGCGGATCACGATCTGGGCGGTACGGCGCGGGCCGTCATTGCCGGCCAGGAACACGCTGTCCTCGAGATCGACCTTGTCGTCCAGGGCTTCGAATGTCCAGACGTCGCGGTTCGGCAGCACCAGCATGACGCCGCGTGCGTCCGAGAGCCGGCTCGCCTTGACCGCCGGATGCAGGTGGAAGCGCAGCGCAAAATCGGCGCCGGCACCCTTGAGGCGCGCGCCTTGGGGCGGCGACAGCGTGTCCTCGCCGTCGATCCGCGCGCCGTCATTGGCTACCATCAGCACGCGGCGATGGATCACGCCGAACTTGGCAAGATAGCCGTCATGCGAGGTCGTCAGCAGCGTGCCGTCCTGCACGATCTCGCGATAGCTCTCGACATCGTGGGGGCCGCTGATAACGGGTGCGCCGTGCAGCAGCCGCTTCATTGCCGACATCTCGACGAACTGGCAGGACGAGGTGTCGTGATAAGTCAGCGTCGAATGCGCCGCGGTGCCGCGCGCGAAGGGCCGCCAATTGTCGCGGCCTGTGGTCGGCATGCCGCAATTGGTGACGATGCGGCTGGTGCCGGAGGACAATTCGAACGACAGGCAGCCGGCATGTGCATCGTGACTGACGCCGGGCGGCGGCGGCGGGCCCGTGTCGATGATCACAGTGGTCGGGCCGGCATCGAGGCGCTGGAAGCCGGTGTGCGGCATGTTCGCCATCGGCGCGCCATGGGTATCGTCATAGGCGAGCAGCGTCGCGAGCAGGTCCGACGGCGTCGCGCTCATGCCGTTGAACAGCGCGAAATTGCCGTCGCCGTGCCGGAAGAAGCGCAGCATCGGCATCATGCGGTCGATCGCATTGAGCAAGGCCGGCGGAGGCGCGATGTTGCGCGCGGCAAAGGTCTGTCGCAGCGGCAGCAGGTCGATCAGGAGCTCGATCAGCGCACCCGGATTGCGGGAGATGTGTCCGCCGTCGGGGAGGATCTGCCGCTGCAATTCGTCCGAGAGCTTCTTCGACGCGCTGCGGATATGACGGGCCTGGTTGGCGAGGCAGAGCGTCGTGTAGCACAGCGCGATCTGCACCTGGAGCTTCGGCACACCGTCCGGGATGTTGACCATGGTGTAGCGCAGCAAGCGGATCTCGCGTGCGAGTCCGCGCAGGTAGCGGCGGTAGAACTTGTTGTCGGTGTCGTTGAGCACCAATGGCGCCTGCGACAGCAGCGAGATCACGCGGCGCGCCAGCACGTCGGCGCGGCGGGCGACAGGGCGGCGCTTGTTGGCGGGGTTGCCGATCCAGTCCTCGACCAATGCGCGCGCATTCGCCCGGGTCAGGGCGGTGTCGGCGGCGCGCAGGTGCCGGAGCCAGCCGAAGCCGAGCAGCGCGACCTCCCAGTCCTCGGAGGGCGGATCGAGATCGAAGATCGAGCGGCCGTGGCAGTTGACGATCTTGCCGGCGAATACGAAGCGTCCGGCATAGATCTCGGCGGCGCGCGTCGCATCCGCGGTGCGCAAGTCATGCGGCGCGATGATCAGCCGATCGGTCCGCCCGGGCCAGACCCGCGACAGCGCCACGGAACCACCGCTCGCGCGCGCGAGCACGTTCCGCGCGAAGCGGTTCATCACCAGCGTCGAGATACGTCTGCGTTGAGCGACCGACACGCCTTGCCTTGAAGGGGGAGAGGATTCCGACGAATCCTTATTAATCCCAAAATCGGGCGTCTGACACCACCTTGAAAGGCCCCGAATCAGGCTGGCGGTAGCAAAATCCGGTGCAAAATCAGGACTTAACGAGCCGGGCCGCGAAAAATCCGTCGAGGCCGCCGAGCTTCGGGTCGGCGTGCGGCAGGTGGCTCGGCAGAGTTCGTAGATCGCCCTCTTTGGTGATGATCTCGCTGAGCCCGCAGACCTCGCTGGCCTCGATCGGCACGCGGCGAAGCGCGGGCTCTGCGGCCAGCAGCGTAGCGATCGCCTGCTCGCCTTCTTCGGGTTCCAGCGAACATGTGCAGTAAACCAGCGTGCCGCCGGGCTTGAGCAGCGACACGGATTTGCGCAGAAGCCGCTGCTGCAGAACCGTCATTGCGGCGACATCGGATTCCTGCCGCAGCCATGCGACGTCGGGATGCCGACGAATCGTCCCGGTCGAAGTGCAGGGCGCATCGATCAGGATTCCATCGAAGCCCTCTGCCGGTCCCGTCCATTCCACCGCGTCAGCGACCACGGTCTCGGCCTGGAGCGACAGCCGAGTCAGATTTTCGCGCAGGCGCGCCACCCGGGCCGGGGAGCGGTCAAGCGCCGTGACATGGGCGCCTCCCAGTGCCAGCTGCGCGGTCTTGCCGCCGGGAGCGGCACAGAGATCGGCGATGGATTTGCCCTTGATGTCGCCGAACAGCCGGACCGGCAGCGCGGCGGCGGCATCCTGCACCCACCATTGTCCTTCGGCGAAGCCGGGCAGCATCGTGACCGAGCCGTGCAGCAGCGTGCGCACCGATCCGGTCGGCAGCACCTCGCCATGCAGTCGGGTCGCCCATTGCGCGGCGTCGGACTTCACGGTCAGATCGAGCGAAGGCTCGTGGCCGAGCGCGAGCGCCATGTCCCGCGCGGTTGCCTCGCCGTAATGCGCGCTCCAGCGCGCCAGCAGCCAAGGCGGCAGGTCCAACGATTGCGTCGCGACCTCCTCGACCAGCGCCTGGCCCTCGCGCGCACAGCGGCGCAGCACGGCGTTGACGAGGCCGGCATAGCGCGCGGCGCGCCGGTCGGATTGCACCAGACGGACCGAGAGATCGACCGCGGCGTGATCGGGCACGTCCATCCAGAGGATCTGGGCGGCGCCGATCAGCAGTGCGCTCTGTGCGCGCGGCGCATCGGATGGGATGCCCTTGTCGAGCAGGCGCGACAGCACATGGCCGAGCGTGCCGAGCCGGCGCAGGATGGTTGCAACCAGCCGCCGCATCAGCGCGCGATCACGGTCGGCGAGCGTCTTCAGCCCGGGATGGGCGCCGGAGCCGTCGAGCTGGTCGTCAAGCGTGCGGTGCTTGTGCAGAACGCCGTCGACGATGTCGGCAGCGATCCGCCGCGCCGCGAGACCAGGCACTTCGGAGGGAGGAGCAAAACGTTGAGATGGCATGCGGACGTAAGGTTCTGAGCGAGCGGCAGTTCCGCCGAAAGGGGCGCATGCCTTAAGAAGTCCTTGTGTGGCATGCGAATATGCCAAATGTAAGAATGGCCTCTGGCGATTTCAGCCCTTGGCTGCCATTTCAGCAATGCGTTATTGGACGTCGCGCCGGTCTCGATCCTGCGCTAGGACCCGAACGATGAACGACCAGCCTCCCGCTTCCAACCGCAAGCCCTTGCCGCCGGCCGCCCAGCGCGCGCTGGCCGAAGCCGAGGCCCGCCGGCAAGCCGCCGCGGCCAAAGCCGGGACGGCACCCAAGGAGTTGCAGGGGCCGAAGGGACCCGAGCCGACGCGCTACGGCGATTGGGAGCGCAAAGGCATCGCCTCGGATTTTTGAGGCCAGCGGCCTCGCCCGGCAGCCTCCATGATTCCGCCGCTACAGATAATGGTGCTCCTGCAAGTAGCGGATGATGCGCTCGCAGGCCGCCTCGCTCGTCAGTTCCGAAGTGTCGATCGTGATTTCAGGCGCCTGCGGCGCCTCGTAGGGATCGTCGATGCCGGTGAACCCGGGCAGCTCTCCCGCCCGCGCCTTGCGATACAGCCCCTTGGGGTCGCGCCGCTCGCATTCGGCGAGCGGGGTTGCGACATGGATCTCGATGAACTCGCCCGCCTCGACCCGGTGCCGCGCCATCTCGCGCTCGCTGCGGAACGGTGAGATCAGCGCGACCAGGGCGATCATGCCGGCGTCGACGAACAGCGCCGCGATCTCGGCGACGCGCCGGACGTTCTCCATCCTTTCCGAGCTGGAAAAGCCGAGGTCACGATTGATGCCGTGGCGGAGATTGTCGCCGTCGAGCAGCGCCGCATGACGTCCGAACTCAGCCAGCCGCCGGTCGACGAGATTGGCGAGCGTCGATTTGCCGGCGCCGCTGAGCCCCGTGAACCACAGCACGCAGGGTCGCTGCTGCTTGAGCCGCGCGCGCACGGATTTGTCGACGGCGAGCCGTTGCCAGTGAACGTTGGTGGCGCGGCGGAGTGACAGCTCGATCATGCCGGCCGCGGCCGTGCGATGGCTGATCGGGTCGACGAGAATGAAGCTGCCCATCTCGCGACTGTCGCGATAGGCCTCGAACACCAGGGCGCGGTCGAGGCTGAGATGGACATAGCCGATCTGGTTGGCATTGAGCGTGGTGGCGCTTTCCTGCGCCATTGTGTCGATCTCAATGCGGTGCTTGACAGTCGTGATCACTGCGCCGGTCGAAGCGGTGCCGCATTTGAGCATGTAGCGCCGGCCCGGCACCATGGCGTCGTCGTCGAACCAGACGAGATGTGCCGCCAGCTGATCCGAGACGAGCGGTGCCGCTCCCGCGGTCAGCACGTCGCCGCGACTGACGTCGATCTCGTCACTCAATGTCAGTGTTACGGATTGGCCGGCCGCGGCGCGATCGCGCTCGCCAACGGGCGTGAGAATCCGCGCGACACGGGCCCGTCGGCCCGACGGCTGCACCGTGACAGTCTCGCCGACCGAGATCGCTCCGCTGGCGATCCGTCCACTGAAGCCGCGAAACTCCGCATGCGGGCGGTTGACCCATTGCACCGGCAGCCGGAACGGCCGCTCCGAGATATCGCCGGCGACGTCGACCGACTCCAGATAAGCCGTGACTGTCGGCCCGGTGTACCAGGGCATGCGCGTGCTCGCGACGGCGATGTTGTCGCCGTCCGGCGCCACGACCGGGATGCATCGGACCTGCGAAATCCCGAGCTGTCCGGCCAGCGTCAGATATTCGGCGGTGACGGCCGCGAAACGGCCGCCGTCGAAGCCGACCAGATCCATCTTGTTCACGGCGAGCACGACGTGGCGAATGCCGAGCAGCGACAGGATGTGGCCGTGGCGCCGGGTTTGCGTGATCACGCCCTTGCGCGCATCGACCAGCACGACGGCAAGATCGGCATTGGAGGCGCCGGTTGCCATGTTGCGGGTGTATTGCGTGTGTCCCGGCGTGTCGGCAACAATGAAGCGGCGCAGCTTGGTGGCGAAGAACCGGTAGGCGACATCGATGGTGATGCCCTGCTCACGCTCGGCCTGCAGGCCGTCGACCAGCAGTGCGAAATCGAGATCGCCGCCCGTGGTGCCCGCGGTCTTGCTTTCCGATGTCAATGCGTCGAGCTGGTCGTCCAAAAGCGTCTTGGAATCGTAGAGCAGCCGCCCGACCAGCGTGCTCTTGCCGTCGT
This sequence comes from Bradyrhizobium sp. UFLA06-24, assembly GCF_054967145.1. Classification (NCBI taxonomy): domain Bacteria; kingdom Pseudomonadati; phylum Pseudomonadota; class Alphaproteobacteria; order Hyphomicrobiales; family Nitrobacteraceae; genus Bradyrhizobium; species Bradyrhizobium sp. UFLA06-24. The sequence continues at coordinate 4,930 of NZ_JADFUE010000064.1, read as the reverse complement.
CGACGCTGCCGCAGGTGACGAAACGCAGGGTCGGGCGATCGCCCTGGGCGAGCCGCGGCGCATCGGGAGCGGCGATCGTGGGGGCCTCGTGATAGGACATCAGAAGTAGCCTTCCGCTTTCTTGCGCTCCATCGAGGCGGGACTGTCGCGATCGATCATGCGTCCCTGCCGTTCGGACGTGCGTGAGGCCGTCATCTCCCGTACGATCTCCGGCAGCGTTGCCGCCGTCGAGATCGTCGCGCCGCTGAGCGGATAGCAGCCCAGCGTGCGAAACCTGACGGAGCGCCAGCGCGGCGCTTCATCCGCAAGCAGCGGCATGCGCTCATCGTCGACCATGATCAGCGTGCCGTCGCGCTCGACCACGGGGCGCTTTGCCGCCAGATAGAGCGGGACGATCGGGATGCTCTCGAGCAGGATGTAGTCCCAGACGTCGAGCTCGGTCCAGTTCGACAGCGGAAACACCCGCATGCTCTCGCCGGGCGCGAGCATCGTGTTGTACAGGCTCCACAGCTCCGGCCGCTGGTTCTTGGGATCCCAGCGATGCGCCGCGCTCCGGTGCGAGAACACGCGCTCCTTGGCGCGCGACTTCTCCTCGTCGCGCCGTGCGCCTCCAATCGCGGCGTCGAAGCCGTGGAGGTCCAGCGCCTGTCGCAACGCCTGCGTCTTCATCACGTCGGTGTAGCGGGCGGAGCCGTGGCTGAAGGGGGTGATGCCCTGGCTCAATCCGTCCTGGTTGGTGTGGACGATCAGGTCGAGGCCGAGCTCACGCGCGCGGCGGTCGCGAAATGCGATCATCTCGCGGAACTTCCAGGTCGTGTCGACATGCAGCAGCGGAAACGGCGGCCTGCCGGGATGAAAAGCCTTCATCGCCAGATGCAGCAGGACCGAGGAATCCTTGCCGATCGAGTAGAGCATGACCGGTTTGCGGAACTCGGCCACGGTCTCGCGCAGGATATGGATGCTTTCCGCTTCGAGGCGACGAAGATGGCTGGTGGCAATGTGGCGCATGGTGGCGTCATCGGACGCGTGGTGCGTCGGCGCTGCCACCATCGTGGGCGCGAGCTGTCCGCTCATGCGGCGGTACCGAGGCAATCGCCGAACAGACGCGCCGCGGTGTCGGTGTCCAGCGAGAGATCACGGATGCAGGCCGCCACGGAGGCGCGATACATCTCGTCGATGCCGTAGCGTCCGATCACCTGGAGCTGAGCCTCACTCAGCGAGGCGGTCTTGCGGCTCCGGTAGCGATAGGCCGTATCAGACCCATGAAGGCCGACCACGGTGTAGATCTTCGGCTCGCTGAGGAAGGTCACGCCCGACCCCTTCGTTTCGATCTGCCCGCGCTCCTTCCAGTCGGTGACGGCGCTTTCGATGAAGCGTTCGCCCAGGCCGAGCCGGTCGAACAGCTTTCGCACCGAGCCGGTCGCGTCCTTGCTGGCTTCATAGACATAGTGCGTCACCGGCACGCCGTGCCGCCTTGCATAGCTCTCGACCCGAAGCGCGTTCAGGGAAGAGATCACATAGTTCTGGATCAGGCGGCCCTCGGGAACGCGATCCGACCACTTCTCGAGCCAGGATGCGAGCGAGCTCGCGGGGTCGCGGTCGAGCATGATCATGTGAAGCTTCTCCGCGGGCCAGCCTGCCTCGATCAGCGGCTGGAGCGGCAGGAATAGGCTTTCAGCCAGGACATAAGGTCCGGCCATTTCCTTGCTGAAGATGTGCGGCTGCTCTGCGGCCGTGGGCGCGGCCCAGGGCTCGCCCGCATTTCCAAGCAAGCGATGGCGCAGGACGACCTTCACCGGCTGGAAGTAAGAGGGTATGCCGGCAACGCCGAACAGATTTGTGAGCGCGGTCGAGCCCACGCGGCAACGCCCCCATGCGCAGTAGAGCGTCGGGAAGTCTTCGGGAGCCCAGTGCCGGAGCGTCTCGGCGAGGCAGTCCCTCACTTCCCACATCAATTCGTCCAGCGCCGCCGGTCTGTTCTGGTACTTGCCGTCAGGCGCGAGGACCATGGTGTCGAGTGAGGGATGATCGCGGCGCACGAGATCGGCCAGGCGGTCGGTTTCTTCGACTGACGTGATGATGGTGCTCATCTCAGGACCTTTCGGGTTGAGGATCGTGTCGACAACGGTCTGGGCGCGGCGCAAATTGATGTCGACCGCGGCGGCGTAGAAGTGCGTGCCCTTGGTCGGAGCGCCGACCGCGTAGACATTCGGATAGGGATTGTCGTGGCGGTCGTGGACGCGGCTGTCGTCATAGCCGCAGCTGATGCCGCCGAGCGGGTCGAATGCGATCAGGCCCTGGCGCTGCATGTCCTGGTAGAGCGGGCTGGTGTCCAGCCGGTAGGACGGTCCCGTCGCGTCGATGACGTAATCGACCTCGCGGCAATCGCCATCGTCCAGGATCGCGCGAAACCGGTCGCCGGTGGCGGTCACGCTGCGCAATCCGGCGCACGTCGAGAGCCTTCCTGACCGCATCAGGTCACGCATGCGGACGGCATTCTCCAGCGGCATCGCCGAGCGGTTGCGAAGCCAGCCGGAATTGTAGACGTCCATGAAGCGCATCTTCTCGGCATCGCTCATCCGGCTCCAGGCCTCGCACATCACGTCGATGACGCTGACGAGATAGGAGTGGACGCTGGGCTCGCCGGTTTCGGCGCGTGCGATGTTGTGTTCGAGATCATCAAGCGCATCGCCTCCGACGTTGCGGCAGGACAGATCGCAGCGGATCCCGGTGGTCTCGAGCAGTAGTTCCGAAAGGCGGGCAGCGAAGGCGTCCGCTTCGATCCGCGCGCGGCTGGTCACATAACCATGCAGAGCGTCGCGGAAGTCGTTCGCGATTTTGGGAACCGTCACCGGCTGCACCGTGGGAAACAGGCCGCTTCTCGAGAAGCAGGTCATCCTGACCGCCTGATGGCTCTTGGCGAGCGCTGCCGCGGTGTCGACCGCGCTGAGCCCGCTTCCGAGGATGCCGACCTCCGTGCCGGGCCGATCGGCGAAAGTGAATTGGGCGTAGGGATCTCTGATGTACTTCGGGTGTGCTGCCAGACCATAGGGATCATCGGGCGGGTTGTGACCCGTGCAGAGGATCAGTGCGGACGAGATGTGCGTGATGTTGCGGTCGGTCGTCAGGAGGACGTCGCGATCCGGCGAGAAGCGCATGCGGACCACCTCGGCATGTTCGACATGAACCGGCACGCCGATGCTCCGGCATTGCGCGATCGCAGCCAATCGCACGGCGTCGAGATAGTCCCGATAGACCATCCGTGGCAGATGCTTGTTGCCGGGGCAGGAGAGACCGCGGGCCTGGAGCCAGCGCAGAAACTCGTCCGCGTCGCCGGAGCGGATCGACATCGTCGACGGCTTCATGTTGAGCAGATGGCAATCGCTCTGGGTGCGATAGGCAACCCCGCCGTCGAAACCGGATTTGTCGAACAGCTGAATTCCGCTGACCGCGCCGTTATCTCGCCCCGATGCGGCGAGCTCCGCCAGATGGCGCAGGATCGTGATGCCGGTTGCGCCGCCGCCGACAATGCTGATGATCATCGCTCAATCCCCCAGATTAACTTGTTTGTCCCAGGCGCGAGCGGGGGCTCGGCGTGGGGGCCTCCCAAGAGCCGTTGGTAATTCGACGCGTCAGAAAGGACTTGCGGCCGGCGTTGTGTCGGCCGCTGGGTGTCCGGGCGTCAGGCCGCCCGCACCGTATCGAGGAATTTCGCAACCTCGTTCTTGAGGCGGCCACTCTCCATCGAGAGTGAGCGCGCGGATGCCAGAACCTGGGTCGACGCCGAACCGGTCGCGCTGGCGCCGTGGCTGACCTGGGCGATCTTGTCGGCAACTTCGACCGTTCCCTTGGCGGCCTCGCTGACGTTGCGTGCGATTTCGGCCGTCGCGGCGCCCTGCTCTTCGATGGTCGCCGCGATCGTCGTCGAGATGTCCGAAATCTTGGAGATGGTCGCGCCGATCGCCTTGATCGCGCCGACCGAGTCTTCCGTGGCCGACTGCATGCCGGCGATCTGCGCGCTGATTTCATCAGTCGCTTTCGCGGTCTGGGCCGCGAGCGCCTTGACCTCGCTGGCCACCACGGCGAAGCCGCGGCCGGACTCGCCGGCGCGTGCCGCTTCGATCGTGGCGTTCAATGCCAGCAGATTGGTCTGCTCCGCGATGGCGGTGATCAATTTCACGACGTCGCCGATCCGGCCTGCGGCCTTCAGCAATTCGTTGATCCGGGCATCGGTGTGCTCGGCCTGCTTCACCGCCTCGCCGGCAATGCGGCTGGAATCATGGACCTGGCGTCCGATCTCGACGACCGATGCGCTCATTTCCTCGGCGGCGGATGCCACGGCCCCGACATTGGTCGAGGCTTCCTCGGATGCCGCGGCCACCATTCCGGAAAGCTGCTCGGTCTCTTCCGCAGTCCCCGACAATGTGCCGGCGGCGGATTCGAGCTGTTGGGAAGCGGACGAAACCGAGTTGATGATGCCGCCGACCGCATCTTCGAACGCGCCGGCCAGCCGGATCATCTCCTGCTTGCGCCGCGTGGCGGCTGCCGCCTCCTGATCCTTCTGCTCGGCTTCCATCTGTTCGATGCGGATCAGATTGTCCCTGAACGTCTGCGCGGCCCGCGCGTTGTCGCCGACTTCGTCGCCGCGTGCGGTATAAGGGATTTCGACAGCCTTGTTGCCGCCGGCCAGTTGCAGCAGCACGTCGCCGATGCGACGGATCGGACGGGCGATGTTGAGCACTGAAAACAGCGCCGAGCCGGCCAGGACAAGGATCACGAGGACGCCGACGGCCAGACTGACCCAGGTCGCCTGCTCCAGCGCAGTCATCAGCTGGCTTTGCCGCAGAGCCGTATATTCGTTGTTGGCGGCGACCAGCTTGTCGACGCGCGTTGAGATTTCCTTAGCGGCCGGACGCAGCCGCTCTTCAAG
>NZ_JADFUE010000063.1:0-35613 GCF_054967145.1 Bradyrhizobium sp. UFLA06-24 | reverse complement strand
TCGATCCTCCGGGCACTTACGCCGATGGCTATCATCTGACCGAGGATCTGATCGATCAGGCCATCCGCTTCATCGGCGATCATCATGCCGATCGGCCCGATATTCCCTGGCTGACCTGGATCGCGCTGGGCGCCTGCCACGCGCCCCACCAGGCGCCGGCCGACATCATCCGACGCTACGATGCCCAATTTGCGCACGGCTGGGATGTCGAGCGTGAACGGCGGCTGGCGCGTCAGAAGGCGTTGGGGCTGGTGCCGCAGGAGACGCGAATGCCGGAGCGCAATGACGGCGTGAAGGCGTGGGACGATCATTCGGCCGACGAGCGGCGGGTATTCACCCGGTTGCAGGCGGCCTTTGCCGGCATGCTCGACCATTCCGACCGGCACCTTGCGCGTCTGGTCTCATTCCTCGAGACGGCTGGCATGCGCGACGACACCGTCATCATCGTGATGTCCGACAATGGTGCGAGCCAGGAGGGCGGACCGCTCGGCTTCGTCAACGCGATGGGGCCATTCAACTTCAAGCCGGAGCCGATCGCCGAGAAGCTCGCCCGCATCGACGACATCGGCGGCCCCGACACCCACAGCAATTTCCCGCATGGCTGGGCCATGGCCTCCAACACGCCGCTGCGCCGCTACAAGCAGAACACCCATGGCGGCGGCATTCGCGATCCCTTCGTCATCACCTGGCCGAAGCGCATCGCCGCCAAGGGCGAGCTGCGCCACCAGTTCGTGCACGCCAGCGATCTGACGCCGACCCTGCTGGAATTGATCGGGATCGAGGCGCCCACCACGATCGCCGGGTGCCCGCAGATGCCGCTCGAAGGCGCGAGCTTTGCGCGCTCGATCACGGACGCGACCGCGCCCTCCAAGGGCTCGCCGCAATATTTCGAGATGTTCGGCCATCGCGGTCTCTGGCAGAGCGGCTGGAAGGCGGTTGCCTATCACCCGCCGGGCACGCCCTTCGACAACGACAAATGGGAGCTGTTCCATCTCGAGAAGGATTTCTCCGAGACCAACGATCTCGCGGCGAAAGAGCCGGAGCGGCTCGCGCAGATGATCGCGACATGGTGGGACGAGGCGGAGAAGCACAATGTGCTTCCGCTCGACGACCGCTTCGGGCCGCGCTTCGCCGAGAATGCGGCACGCTTCCACGGCGCGCGCCACCACTTTGTCTTTCACGCCGGCATGGGACACGTTCCGACCGACGTGGCGCCCGACGTTCGCAGCCGCAGCTACACGATCGAGGCGCATGTCGAGATCGACGAAGCGGGTGCGAGCGGCGTGCTGATCTCGCATGGGGACGCGACGTCAGGCTACAGCCTTTACGTCAGGGACGGCCACCTCGTGCATGACATAAACATCGGCGGCAGCCATCAAATCGTGCGCTCCGTCCGCAAGGTGCCCCCGGACGTGCGGCGGCTCGGCGTTCACGTCGAGCGCCTGATCCGCAAGGAGCCGCCGGCCAAGGGCTCGCGCACCGGCGTCACCGAATACACGCTGCTGATCGACGGCGAGCCGGCCGGCTCGCTCCAGACCCAGCTCGGCTTCCACACCCTGATCTCGTGGTCCGGCCTCGATATCGGCCGCGACCGCGGCAGCCCGGTGTCGCATTACGAGGCGCCGTTCGAATTCGAGGGGCGACTGCTCCGCGTCACCGTCGCCATGCACAACGATCAGTCGCTCGACGGCGAGGCCGTCGGCAACGCGCAGATGGCGCGGCAGTAGGCGTGTGGCGCACCTACGGCTTAGGTGCAGGCGGCTGCAGTGGCGCGACCGCGGGAGGAGCGGAGCCATCCGTGATGCGTTCGTGCGTCGTGCGAATGCGTTTCACGTCCGGCATGGGCGAGGCCGTGCCGGCAGAGGGCGTCCGCGTAAAGTTGCCGTCGGTCTGGTCATTGCGAGGTCGTACCCTCGCGTCATGGACCGTGGGCTCGGCGACACGTGCAGTCGGTGGCTGCAAGTGGGTCTGCGCGCTCGCGGCGGCGCTCATCATCCCAAATAGGATGAGCAGGAGGCCGAGCCGATCCAGACCTGACTTCTCGCGTGTCATGCTTCACCGCCGATGTCTGGCCCCCGCCGGCTGCAGAATAGACCGACGCGCGCGGCTCGGAAACCCGCTCGTGCAAGCCTTCGGCGTCTGCGGAGCTACTTGATCTTGTCGTAAGCTGCCGCGAAATCGCCGAGCGGCATCGGGATCGCGATCGTCTCCTTCGCCATATTCTGGAACGAGACCTTCAACTGCTTGCCCGAGCGCAAGGCAGCAAGCAGGTCCGGCGCGACCGGTGTCGAGGCGTAGCAACCGCGGTTCTCGCAGGTCTGGATCTGGAGATCGACCGTCTTGCCCTCGTCGACCTGGAGCTTTGCGCCGACCGGCAGGTTGAGGCCGAGCGGCAGCTGCAGCAATGCGATGGGCGTGCGGGTGTCGGGCGCGATGCGGATGTTGATCAGGATGACGGTCTGACCGGTTTTGGTCAGCACCGCGTTCTGCTCCATCGCGCATTCGAGCGGTGCGTCGCGGCTGACGCTGGTGCAGCGGACGATCCAGCCGGATTGCCCGGGAGCACCCTCGGCTTGTGGCTGGGTCGGTGCGGGCGTGGGCTGCGTGGCCGGAGGAGTCGCATTTTTCTTGGCGCCCTGCTGGGCAGAGGCGGCACCCGTCGACATCAGGACAGCGGCGGCGGCAAGAGCGACAAGTCTGGATTGCATGGGCATGGCGAGACCGCGTTGGCGTGAACCGAAATCTCGCTGTAGCGTCGCGGAAGCCGCGACGCAAGCTTACTCGGCGGCCTCCTTGACGGTGCGGTGCCCGGCTGTGTCGTGCCCTTCGTTCTCGGTCGAGCTGCCTTTGAACAGGTTCGAGAACTTGTCGAGATAGAGATAGACCACCGGCGTGGTGAACAGCGTGAGCGCCTGGCTGACGATCAGGCCGCCGACCATGGCGTAGCCCAGCGGCTGGCGGATCTCGGCGCCGGTGCCGTGGCCCAGCATCAGGGGCACGCCGCCGAGCAATGCCGCCATCGTCGTCATCATGATCGGGCGGAAGCGGAGCAGCGCAGCCTGACGGATCGATTCCTCCGGCGTCTTGTGCTCGTCGCGCTCGGCCGCGATGGCGAAGTCGACCATCATGATGCCGTTCTTCTTCACGATGCCGATCAGGAGGATGATGCCGATCAACGCGATCAGGCTGAAATCGAAACCGGCCGCCATCAGGATCGCGAGCGCGCCGACGCCGGCCGAGGGCAGGGTCGACAGAATCGTGATCGGATGGATGTAGCTCTCGTAGAGGATGCCGAGGATCAGATACACCACGACCAGCGCGGCGAGAATCAGGAGCGGCACGGTGCCGAGCGATTGCTGGAACGCCTGCGCGGTGCCCTGGAAGCTCGAGTTCAGCGTCGCCGGCGCGCCGAGATCAGCCATCGCCTTCTGCACCGCCTGCGTCGCTTGGCCGAGCGCGATGTCCGGGGCAAGGTTGAAGCTGATCGTGATCGCCGGAAACTGACCCTGGTGGCTGATCGAGAGCGGGCGGACAGGATCGGTGGTCCAGGTCGCAAACGTCGACAGCGGCACCTGATCGCCGGTCAGCGGCGATTTCAGATAGAGCTTGTTCAGCGAATCCAGGTTGCCTTGCATCTCCGGCAGAATTTCCAGGATCACCTTGTAGGTGTTGAGCTGAGTAAAATACTGCGTCACCTGCCGCTGGCCGAAGGCATCGTAGAGCGTGTCATCGATCAGCTGCGGCTGGATGCCGTAGCGCGAGGCGGTGTCGCGGTTGATCTTGAGCTGGACCGTAGTGCCCTGGGTCTGCTGGTCGGTCGCGACGTCGCGCAGCTCCGGCAGCGTCTGCATCTTGGCGAGAATCTTCGGCGCCCATTCATTGAGCTCGGAGAGATCGGCATCCTGCAGCGTGAATTCGAACTGCGTGCGGGTGGGCCGGCCGCCGAGCCGGACGTCCTGGGCCGCCTGCATGTAAAGCCGGGCGCCGGGCACCTTCTCGAGTTGAGGACGGAGGCGTCCAATGACCTGCTGCGCCGAAGCGTCGCGGTCATTGCGGGGCTTCAACGTGATGAACAGATTGCCGTTGTTGCCGGCCCTTCCGCTGCCGCCGATGGCCATGGCGACGCTCGCGACGGCGGGATCTGCCTGTATGATCTTGGCCAGCGCCTCCTGCCGTTCCTTCATGGCCGCGAAGGAGATGTCCTGCGAAGCTTCCGAGGTCGCAGTGATCAGGCCGTTGTCCTGCTGCGGGAAGAAGCCTTTGGGGATCAAGACGAAGAGGTAGACCGACAGCGCAAGGGTCGCGAAGAAGATGAGGAGCGTCGTGCGCTTCCAGCTCAGGGCGATGTCGAGGATGTGCTCATAGCCGCGTAGCATCGCGTCAAAGGCGCGCTCGCTCCACTGATAGAAGCGGCCGTGCTGGACCTCTCCGTGGGCGCGCAGGAATCGCGACGCCATCATCGGGGTGAGCGTCAGGGAGACGATCATCGAGACGAAGATGGTCATCGCCAGCACGACGGCGAATTCTCGGAACAGACGGCCGATGATGCCGCCCATCAGCAGCAGCGGGATCAGCACCGCGACCAGCGAGATACTGATCGAAACGATGGTGAAGCCGATTTCCTTCGCGCCTCTGAAGGCGGCGGCCATCGGCGCTTCACCTTCCTCGACGTAGCGGGAGATGTTCTCGAGCATGACGATGGCGTCGTCGACCACGAAGCCGACCGCGATCGTCAGCGCCATCAGGGAGAGGTTATCCAGGGTGTAGCCGAACACCCACATCAGCGAGCAGGCGCCGAGCAGCGCCAGGGGCACCGTGATCGTCGGAATGACCGTCGCCCAGAAGCTGCGCAGGAAGATGAAGATGACCATGACCACCAGGAAGATGGTCAGGAGCAGCGTGAACTGGACGTCCTCGACCGCGGCCCGAATGGTCTGGGTTCGGTCGCTCATCAGCTCGATCTTGATCGCCGGCGGGATCGCCGCCACGAGGCGGGGCAGGGTCGCCTTGATCTTGTCGACGGTTTCGATGACGTTCGCGCCGGGTTGCTTGAACACCACCAGGAAGACGCCGCGTTTGCCATTCGCCCAGGCCGCCTGTTTGGCGTCCTCGGGGCCTGTGACGGCCTGGCCGACGTCGCGGATGCGCAGCGGACCGCCGTTGCGATAGGCGATGATGACGTCGTTCCAGTCCTTTGACTGCGTGAGCTGGTCGTTGGCGTAGATCGTATAAGCGCGCTTCTCGCCGTCGATGTTGCCCTTGGGGCTATCGACCGTCGTGATCCCGATCTGGCTCCGCACGTCCTCCAGTGACAAGCCCTTGGCGACGAGCTTGGCCGGATCGATCTGGACGCGGATGGCCGGCTTCTGCTGACCGCCGATGATGACCTGTGCGACGCCGGAGATCTGACTGATCTGCTGGGCAAGCTGCGCGTCGACCGCGTCGCTGACGCTGGTCAGCGGCAGCGTGTCTGAGGTGGCGGATAGAAGCAGGATCGGAGAGTCCGCCGGATTGACCTTGCGATAGGTCGGCGGCGAGGGCAGGTTTTTCGGCAACTGGCCGCTGGCGGCGTTGATCGCGCCCTGCACGTCGTTCGCTGCGCCGTCGATGCTGCGGTTGAGGTCGAACTGGATGGTGACCGACGCGGTGCCGAGATAGCTCGTCGAGGTCATCTGCGCGATGCCGGGGATCTGCGCAAATTGCCGCTCCAGCGGCTGCGCCACCGACGAAGCCATGGTCTCCGGGCTGCCGCCGGGCAGATTGGCCGTGACCTGGATGGTCGGGAAGTCCACCTGCGGCAGCGGCGCGACCGGCAGCAGGGGATAGGCGACCAGGCCGACAAAGAGAATGCCGGCCATCAGCAGCGATGTGCCGATGGGATAACGGATGAAAGGTGCCGAAATCCCGCCTTCGGTCATTCCTGCTGAACCTTGTTCTTCTGGGCCGGATCCGAACTCGCGACGGTCGTTGAAACGAGACTGCCGGGCTGTACCTTGTACTGGCCGCCGGTGATGACTTGCTGGCCGGGGCTCAATCCTTCGTCGACAACCGAACGACCGTCGATGGAGTAGCTGACCTTGATCTTCCGAACCTCAGCCTTGTTGTCCCGACTGACGGTATAAGCGTAGAGGCCGTCGGTCGAATGCTGGACCGCGTCGTCGGGAACGATAGTCGCGTCCCTCAACGTCCGGACCAGAAGGCGCGTCGACACCGATTGTCCGGGCCAAAGCGTATGCTCCCGGTTATCGAACACCGCCTTGAGCCGGATCGTTCCGCTGGTCGTATCGACCTGATTGTTGATGACGGCGAGCTTGCCTTCGGCCAGCGTCTTCTTGCCGTCGGTGGTGAACGCGATCACCTTGAGCTCGCCCGACTTCTGACCCTCGCTGATATAAGGCAACTGATCCTCGGGCGCGGTGAAGATCACCGTGATCGGCTCGACCTGCGCAATCGTGACGATACCGGTTTGGTTCGACGCATTGACGATGTTGCCGATGTCGACCTGACGCAGGCCGGCGACACCCGTGATCGGCGATTTGACTTGGGTGTAGTCCAGCTGGGTCTGGGCGTTGGCGATCGCGGCTTCGTCGGCGGCGATTTGCGCGGTGAGCTGGGCAACGGTGGAGCGCTGCGTGTCGGTCTGCTGACGCGTCGCGAATTCACCAAGCTTGGTGTAGCGCTGAAGATCGAGATTGGCGTTGGCGAGATTGGCCTCGTCCTGCGCCTTCTTCGCCTTGGCTTGATCAAGCGCGGCCTGGAACGGCCGCGGATCGATCTCGACCAGGAGATCGCCCTGCTTGACCATTTGGCCTTCGGTGAAGGCAATCTTGTCGATCTGGCCGTCCACCCGGGTTCGGACTTGTACGGTGTTGAAGCCTTGCACCGTGCCGAGGCCGGTCAGGTAGACCGGAAAATCCGCCTTCTGGACCGGCGAGATGCTGACGGGCACCGCGGCAACGCGCGGTGCACCCTTCTGTGCGGCTTGAGCTTTTGCGGCCTCGAACGCCTGGAATCGCTGCCAGCCGTAATAGCCGCCACCGGCCACGGCTGCGATGATGACAATCCAGAGGACCGGCCGTGACTTTTTCATATGCGAGCGTATCGGCTTGTATGCCCAAAACAACGAATTGTGGGGCTACCAAAGGGTTCCAGCATGGCTTGTATAATACACGCCAAGTTCCAGTGTAAACAGCACTATCCGTTGAGAATCCTAAACAATTGGAAAGCTTTGCACCCCGTAGGCATGCGGGTGACGCGGCGGTGTGCAGTACTGCATTTTGCTGGTCTGAGCGAGGAGCGTGCAAAAGATGGGCAACGCTCGCGGGCGACGTGGGTGAGGCCGCGCGCGAACGAGCGGCTCGGCACCCGAAGTGGGCAGATTCACCGTCGCCAGAACGGTTCTAAACCGCCCGGGCGGCGTTTCGGTTGTCAACAAAATCAGCCTCCTCCATATCAGCGCCGCCACATCAGGAGTGCAGAATGAACGAGTTGAACGGCAAGCTGATCGCGTGTCAGATTCTGATCACGGGATTGATCGCGCGCGTCGCCAATGAGCAACGCGATCCCTTGCGCTTCCTCACCGACTTTCGCGACGAGATCAAAGCCGTCGTTGGCGGCGTCAACATCGCCGGTATGGACAACACCGATCGCGTGCGCGCGACCGCGCAGCGCACCGTCGATGAATTGTTCTCGCTGATGAAGCCGCCGAGCAGCGATTGAGCTGTCCGAGATGACGCGCGAGCGCAAGCGCTGTTGTGTCTGACTGCATCAATGTGTCGCGGAGCATTTCGGCAATTTCAGATTCGAAATCTTAGAATCGATTTGATCTAGATGGATTCAAGCGAGCTTGCGGGCCTCCTCGCATTGACCGGATTTTTCACGCTCGATAGCACCGCCTCATCGTTCGTCGCGCATGTTGCGCATCGGCGAATTTGGAATGGGGAGTGTCGGAATGGGGCTGGCGGTGGCTCCGCGGTCGTTGCGTACGATCGCGGCAAGGAATTCATTTGACGACAAGTTCGACGGCAATTCCGGAAAGACGGTATCAGCCGTTGCCGGCCTGATCGCGGTGGCGTCGCTGTCGAGCGGTGCGCAGGCGCAGCAGTCGGCCCTGCCACCGGTGAATATCGATGCGCCGGTCGAGCGCCCGCGTCCATCTGCCTCGAAGCCGACACCGGAGCAGGTCCGCGCACGCAACGCGCTTCGCCGCGTTGCGCAGCGCCAGCAGGCGCAGCAGCAGGCCGCCGCCGCGCCGGCTCCGGCCGGCGCGGTCGACCGCAATCCCTATGCCGATCCGGCCGCGCCCTACAAAGTCGATCGCGTCCAGGCCTCCGGCAAGTTTCCCGAACCGATGCTGAACACGCCGAAGACGATCACGGTGCTCAGCAAGGAAGTGCTCGAGGACAAGAACGCGACGACGCTGAAGGAGATCGGGCGCTCGACCGCCGGCGTGACGCTGGGATCGGGCGAGGGCGGCAACGCCTTCGGCGACCGCTTCTTCATTCGCGGCTTCGATGCGCGCAACGACGTCTTCATCGACGGCATCCGCGATCCCGCCGTGTCGATACGTGAGAATTTCTTCACAGAGCAGATCGAGATCCTGCGCGGGCCGGCATCATCCTATGCCGGACGCGGCACCGCCGGGGGCGCCATCAACATCGTCACCAAGCAGGCCGGCGACGTCAACTTCAAGCGAATGGACACCGAGTTCGGCACCGACAGGACCAAGCGCGTGACGCTCGACGTCAACCAGGTCATCGATCCCACGTTCTCGGTGCGCACCGGCGGCCTGTTTCAGGACGCCAATGTCGCCGGCCGCAACTACGTCACCGACGATCGCTGGGGCACGTTCCTGTCGACCAAGTATACCCCGACCAACGACATCAAGATCACGACCAACTACGTCCACACCGATCTCAGCGGCCTGCCGGATTTTGGCGTGCCCTATTACAAGCAGGGCAATGTGCCGGTGACGTCGGCCGGCATTCCGCGTGTAACCTGGTACGGCTTCCTCAACCGCGATTTCCAGACCGCGCGGCAGGATTTCGGCACGGCCACGGCGGAATACAAGGTCAACGAGGCCATCACGTTGAGCAGCAAGGTGCGTGGTGAGCATTCGCTCCTCAACTATATCGGTACGCTGCCGCAGAACCCGGTAACGACCAGCCTCAATCCGCTGCTCTGGACTACGACCGCGAGCGCGCAGAGCCGCTACCAGACCGTGGACGTGTGGGCCAACCAGAACGAGGCCACGTTCAAGCTGGACACGGGCGGGGTCAAGCACACCGCGGTGTTCGGCGTCGAGTACACCAACGAGAACGTTTCGATCGACCGCTACTCCGGCCTGACTTCGGAGCTGGCCGGCTCGCCCTTCACGAGCAGTGGAGCGGTCTCTGGCGTCAATCTCTACTCGCCCCAGTATACCTATCTTGGTGGCTTCGGCACGCCGTCACTAACGGGCAATCCGACCCGCTATGGCGTCAACACCAGCAGCGTCTACGTCATGGACACCGCGAACTGGCAGGACACCATCATCCTGAACGGTGGCGTCCGTTACGACGGCTACAACATGAGCTCGTCGACCAACTCCGCGTATCGGAAAATGAATTCGGATCTGGTCAACTACAATGTCGGGCTGGTCTACAAGCCGATCTCGATCGGCAGCCTCTACGCGGCCTATGCGACCTCGGCCAATCCGTTTGGCTCGGAGCTCGACGCGACCGGCACCGATTACGGCGGCGTACCCGCCAACACGGCGGTCCTGCTCGGACCGGAGCGCAACAAGGCGGTTGAACTCGGTACCAAATGGGAGCTGGCGGATCGCCACCTCCTGGTCAGCGGTGCGCTGTTCCAGACTACCAAGGACAACGCGCGCGAGACGGTAAACAACGTGCTGACTTCGGGCGCGGCCTACAGAATCCAGGGAATCGATATCGAGGCGGAGGGCAAGATCACCGATCGTTGGAGCATCTTCGGCGGCCTGGTGCTGATGCAGTCAAAGGTCACACAGAGCGGCGTCGCCTCCAATATCGGTCTGCAGCTTGCCAACGTCGTCCACCAGTCATTCAGCATGTTGACCAAGTACAAGTTCGACGGCGATTGGGAAGTCGGTGGGCAGGCGGTGTACCGCTCCAAGGTCTACGGCGGCACGTTCGCGGCCAACACCGGCAACGAGCTGCCGAGCTACTGGCGCTTCGATGCGTTCGTCGAAAAGAAGATCGACAAGAACTGGACCATGAAGTTCTACGCGCAGAACCTCACCAACAAGCTCTACTACGACACGCTCTATCGTAGCGCCGTGCCGTTCGTTGCGGTCGCGCCGGGGCGGGCCTTCTATCTGACCACCACGGCCAAGTTCTGATTGGGTCGATTCAAAACGGGATGTCTGCCATGGCAGGCGTCCCATCTGCAAGGACCGCTCACGATGCGCGGACAGAATGCATCGCAAGGACCAAATAAGGCCCCAGATTAGAACGCTTATAAACTCGAGTTTAGAAGCGTTTCAAATTCGTACTTAGAATCGTTTTGATCTGGACCGATTCAAGATTGCAGATGCCGTGACTGCGTTGACCCTCTTTGCCGCGCTCGATACGACCAATGCGCCGCAATGTCACAATGCGACACATTGCAGAAACGGAATGGGGCGTAGGATGGGTATGGCGAGGGCTCCGCGGTCGTTGCGTTCGACCGCGGCACGGACTTCAGTCGGTGGCAGTTTCGATGCCGCAACGGGCAAGACTGTTTCCACAGTTGCGGGCTTGATCGCGGTCGCGTCCGTTTCGAGCGGAGCACAGGCCCAGCAAACGAATCTGCCCGCCGTGAACGTCGACGCGCCGAAAGAGCGGCTGCGCTCCGCTGCTGCGAAACCGACGCCCGATCAGGTCCGCGCCCGCAATGCGCTGCGTCGGGCCGCGCAGCAACGTCAGCAGGCCGCGCAGACGCCGGTGGAGTCTGCCAGCGCGCCCGCGGCCGATCGCAATCCCTATGCGGACCCGGCCGCGCCCTACAAGGTCGATCACGTCCAGGCCGGCGGCAAATTCCCTGAGAAGCTGGTCGACACGCCGAAGTCGATCACGGTGCTCAGCAAGGAAGTGCTTGAGGACAAGAACGCCACCACGCTGAAGCAGGCGATCCTGAGCACGGCCGGCGTGACGCTCGGCACGGGCGAGGGGGGCAACGCCTTCGGCGACCGCTTCTTCATCCGCGGTTTCGACGCCCGCAACGACGTCTTCATCGACGGGGTGCGCGATTCCGGCGTCAGCGTGCGCGAGAACTTCTTCACCGAGCAGGTGGAGATCCTGCGCGGTCCCGCATCATCTTTCGCGGGCCGCGGCACGGCCGGTGGTGCCATCAATATTGTCACCAAGCAGGCAGCGACGGAGAAGAGCTTCTACAACATGGACACGACGTTTGGCACCGACCAGACCAAGCGTGTCACGCTCGATGTCAACCAGGTGATCAATCCTTCGCTCGCCGTTCGGGCCGGCGGTCTGTTCCAGGATGCCGATGTCGCAGGGCGAGCCCGGGTCAAGGACAATCGCGATGGCGCGTTCGTCGCCACGACCTGGAAGCCGACCGATGCGATCAAGATCACGGGGAATTATATCCACACCGAGTTGACGGGTATTCCCGATTTCGGCGTGCCGTATTATCGGCCAAGCACGTCGTCGACGTCAGGCGGTCCTTTCCCGGACTTCGGCGTCAACCGAACCAACTTCTACGGCTTCGTCAATCGCGACTTCTACAGGACCGGACAGGACATCGGCACGATCAATGCAGAGGTTCAGGTCACGCCTGATCTGCTGCTCACCAACAAGATCAGGGAATCACACTCGACGCAGAACTACATCGGCACACTGCCGGAATCGCCGACGCTGGCCGCTGGCGCTCCGTTCACTGCTTATACGGTGAACGCAAACCCGCAGAGCCGCTATCAGGCCACCGATGTGTTCGCCAATCAGACGGAGGCGACCTACAAGTTCGATGATTATGCCGGCTTCAAGCACACGCTGCTTGCTGGTATTGAATACGACAACGAGCGATCGTCGATCGACAGCTATACAGGACTTGGCTCGGAGATCACGACAGGGACAACGCCTTTCACCGGATCTGGATCGACGTCCGGCGTCAGCGTCTTTTATCCGCAAGCCACCGACAATCCTTTCCCGATTCCGGCAGGTCTGACCGGTAGGCCGACGAGGATCGGAATTGAGACCGTCAGTGGCTATGTGATGGACAGCGCGAACTATCGCGACGTCCTCATCCTCAATGGCGGATTCCGCTACGACGATTACAGCGTCAAGACGTCGGCTTACACGGCGGCTGGCGCCTTCGGCCAGCAGTCTGCGGAATTTCTGGTTCCGGATTACAACCTCGGCCTGACGTTGAAGCCGCTGCCCAACGGCAGCGTTTATGTCGCCTACGCGACCTCGGCGAACCCGGTTGGCTCGGAGTTCGATGGCACGAGCACGGCCTACGGCGGCATCAACCCGAATCTTGCGGGCGGCAACAACCAGATATTCGGTCCCGAGAAGAACAAGGCAATCGAACTCGGCACCAAGTGGGAGTTGTTCGATCGTCACCTGCTCCTGACCGCAGCACTGTTCCAGACGACGAAGGAAAACGCGCGTGAGGCGCAGAACGTCGGCAGTACGGCTGCGGCTGCCGCGCTTGGCTGCACCTATGCTCCCGTGGCGCCGGCAACGACCGTCTCTTGTATTACTGCTGGCGCAGCCTACCGCGTCCGTGGCATCGATCTCGGCATCGGCGGCAAGATCACGGACAAGTGGAGCGTTTTCGGCGGCCTCGTCCTGATGCAGTCGGAGGTGACGAAGTCGCTGGCGCCGCCGGCCAACAGCACGCTCTACGCGTCCAACGTGGGCCGGCCTCTGGCGAATATCGCGCACCAGTCCTTTAGCCTGCTTTCGAAATACCAGCTCAACGACACGTGGGAGCTGGGCGGGCAGGCGGTATACCGTTCGAAGATCTACGGCGGCACTTTGCTCGCGGCCAACCAGGGCACGTCGATTCCGAGCTATTGGCGGTTCGATGCATTCGCGGAAGCCAAGATCAACAAGAACTGGCAGTTGAAGCTGTTCGTCAACAACATCTTCGACAAGCGCTACTACGACGCGCTGTACCAGAGCGCGGCCCCCTTCGTGCTGGAAGCACCAGGTCGTGCCGCCTATCTGGTTCTGTCCGCGCGCTACTGAAGGAGACGTGACGAGGTGCCATGCTGACATGCATAGAAGGCGTCCTGAGCAAGGATGATGTGGCGGAATTCCGCCGCATCATGGACGTCACCGAATGGGAAGACGGCCGTTCCACCGCAGGCGCGCAGTCGGCAATGGTCAAGCGCAACGAGCAGTTGCCGCCGGACAGCGAGGTCGCGCGCAAGCTCGGCAACCGCATCATCTCGGCGCTGACGGCGAACCCGCGATTTCTGGCGGCGGCGATTCCGCTTCAGATCTTCCCGCCGCTGTTCAACCGATATGCCGCAAGCGCCGGGCATCATTTCGGCCTCCATGTCGACAACGCGATCCGAGGCGACCGGCTGACCGGCCTTCGCATCCGCACCGACCTGTCGGTCACGCTGTTCCTCAGTGAGCCCGAGGATTACGACGGTGGCGAACTTGTGATCGAGGACACCTACGGCTCGCACGAAGTCAAGTTGCCAGCCGGGGACTGCGTGCTCTATCCCTCGACCAGCCTGCATCTGGTCACCCCTGTGACGAGGGGGGCGCGGGTTGCTTCTTTCTTCTGGCTCCAGAGCATGATACGTGACGATCAAGCCCGCAGCATGATCTTCGACCTCGACACCGCCATTCAGGCGCTGGCGGCACGTCTCGGGCGTGACGATCCCGAAACGGTCAAATTGACGGGTATCTATCACAACCTTATTCGCACCTGGGCCGAAGTATGAAGATGACATCTTTCCAAGCAAGCCTCGCTGCCGCCCTGCTGCTCACGGCCACTTGGCTCGCGGGTCCCGTTTCGGCTCAGACACAAACCCAGCCGCCGCCGGCTCGGCCTGTTGCGGCACCGGCGCCCGTGCCGGCTCAGCCGGCCCCCGCCGTCGTCACCCAGCCGGGTGCGATGACCGCACCTGCGCCGGCGACTGCGGCCCCCGCGGCGGCCGTCCCCGTGGCTGCGACGCCCAGCAAACCCGCGACCGATGCTGCCGTGGCCCCGGTAGTCGAGGCGGGCAGCACTGCCCCGAAGGCCGGCATTGCACCAGCCATGAAGGAATTGTCGCCCTGGGTGATGTTCATGTCGGCGGACATCATCGTAAAGGCGGTGATGATCGGGCTTGCCTTCGCCTCGCTCGTGACCTGGACGGTCTTCATTGCGAAATCGATCGAGCTGTCGTTGGCGTCCGCCAGGCTTCGCTCGGCCTTGAAGAAGATCGCGGAGGTCCGCTCGCTCTCGGAAGCCCAGATGGCGCTCGGCACCAAGGAGGGCATCCTGCCGTCCTTCCTGACCGCAGCGCTGCGCGAGGCGCGGATGTCGGCTGGCCTCTCCAGCGACAGCGGTATCAAGGAGCGCGCGGCGTCCAGCTTCGCCGAGATCGTGCGTGCCGAGCAGCGCCGCATCCGCATCGGCATGGGCTTCCTCGCGACCATCGGCTCGACTTCGCCCTTCGTCGGCCTGTTCGGTACCGTGTGGGGCATCATGAACAGTTTTATCGGCATCTCGAAGTCGCAGACGACGAATCTTGCCGTGGTCGCGCCCGGCATCGCCGAGGCGCTGCTCGCCACCGCGATCGGCCTCGTCGCCGCGATCCCGGCCGTCATCATCTACAATCACTTCTCGCGCGTGACGAAGGGCTATCTCGAGCTCGTCAGCCGCGCTTCGGGCGCCGCGGCGCGATTGTTGTCGCGCGATCTCGATCGCAGCCATGGCAGCGCGCATTCGCGCGCGGCGGAGTAGGCCATGGCCGTCTCGCTCACAGACAATGATGACGATGACGATTTCTCGGAAACGCATGACATCAACGTCACGCCGTTCATCGACGTCATCCTGGTGCTGCTGATCATCTTCATGGTCGCAGCACCATTGTCGACGGTCGATCTTCCGATCGATTTGCCGACGTCGAGCGCGATGCCGCAGAAGAAGCCGGACAAGCCGACCTATGTCAGCATCAAGCCCGACTTGACGCTGGCAATCGGCGAAAACGCGGTGAAGCGGACCGACCTTGTCAGCTCGCTCGATGCCGTCGCCGACATGAGCAAGGACAAATACGTGTTCCTGCGCGCCGACAAGGCGGTCCCTTACGGCGAGTTGATGGGCGTGATGGAAATCCTGCGCGCAGGCGGCTATTCTCATATCAAGCTTGTGGCCCTCGAAGCACCTCCTGCGGCGGCTGGCCCGGCGCAAGGAGCGGTCCAACCCTGACGGCAGCGCGATGACCGACCCTGTAATCGACGCGAAACCATCCCGGCGGCTCTGGATTTTGGCCGCTATTGCCGCAATCGGCCTGCATCTCGGCGGGGCTGCGCTGGCGCTCGCCAACCTGCGTGCCGATGACGGAGACGATGGCCTCGGCGCCAACGGGGCTGAATACGCCGTGGAAATGACCTCGCCAAAGCTGCCTGAAACGGATCTGCCGCCCGGGCCGGACAGCGAAGCCTCGCAGTACCAGCCGCAGCAGATGCAGCAGCAGGCTGAGGTGAAAGAGACCGACCTGCCGAAGGAAACACCTCAGGAAGCCGAGGACCCAGACCGCCTCGTCACCGAGAACGACTCCAAGAAGCCGGTCGAGGACACCACGAAGGTGGCCAAGGTCGAAACCCAGGCTGTCGAGGAAATGCCGAACGCGCAGGAATCGGCGCGGCAGGCCTTAGACGAGAACGCGCGCGAGGACGAGAAGGCCGCTGCGCCGCATCAGGGCATCGGCAAGGACGTCCGCAAGCTGACGGCTGAATGGGGCAAACGCATCAGCGCCTATTTCGAGCTGCACAAGCGCTATCCCAAGGACAGGAGCAAGACGACGACGGTCAAGCTCAGCCTGGTCCTCAACCGACGCGGCAATGTCGTTTCCGTCGATGTGGCGCAGACCTCGGGGGATCCGGCCTTCGACAATGAGGCGATCTCCATGGTGCGTCGCTCGGATCCGGTGCCGGTCCCGCCGGCCGAGCTGACAGACGATCAGTTCGCCTTCAGCCTGCCGGTGAATTTCAAGAAGCCGAAATAGTCACCCACCCGTCAGCGCCAGTAGAATTTGATCCCGACGTAGACGACCACCAGACAGGCGAAGATCAGCGCCACCGGCAGGGGACGCTTCTGGGTCCGACCAAACAGGGTTGCGCCGAACATGGCGGTCTTCTTCGGCTTCGGCGCCGGGCGGCGGAAGGCGGTAACATTATCCGTCTTCGGTTCGGCCGGCCGGCTGCGGACGTCGGGCGGGTTCCCGGCGCCCCCCATCTCCAGATAGTAGGATTTGTAGACCTCGGCGATGGAGGCCTCGGAGGCCTCGTCCTCGCTCATCCGCTCCAGCAGCTTTTTGTAGCCGTCGAGGAAGCCTTGGGCATCCGGAGGCAGCGCCGACAAACCATTCAGCTTGGCCATCATCTTCCAGGTGGCGAAATCGGCGCGAGCACGGGTGTCGGCGCGTCGCGCGATCAGCATATCGGCAGCTTTGACCAAGTTGGCCTCTAGCCCTTCGGCTTTGTCTTCAAGTGCAGGATCTCAAAGTAGCGGATGTCGGGACTGTACCTTCAACTACGCATTGCCGGTTACCAAGAGAACAGCTTGAATCACATAACCGGTCAACGTCCGCAGTATTGCTGAAATAACATCAAGATTTAGACCGAACTGGGAACCCGCCAGCGGTAGCAGGATCAGAAGGCCGATCAGGATCATCATGCCGAACGGCTCGAGCCGCGCCAAGGGCAAGGCGAGAGGCCGCGGCAACAGCCCGACCGCGACCCGCCCGCCGTCAAGCGGCGGAATCGGCATCATGTTGAAGACAGCCAGCACGGCATTGATCAGCAGCGCATTCTTGAGATTGTCAAAGATCCATTGCGCCGAACCGGCGGGCGCCCATGGCAAGGCGTGGAGGGCGAGCCCCGCGACCAGCGCCAGCATGATATTGGTAACGGGACCCGCGAGGGCAACCCAGACCATGTCCAGCTTCGGATGATTGAGGTTGCGGAAATTCACCGGCACCGGCTTGGCGTAGCCGAACAGGAACGGCGAATGCGCAAACAGCAGCATCGCCGGCAGGATCAGGGTGCCGAACGGATCGATGTGCCTGATGGGGTTGAAGCTGACGCGGCCGAGCTGCCAGGCGGTGTTGTCGCCGAGCCGGTGCGCGACGAAGCCATGTGCGGCCTCATGGAAAGTGATGGCGAGCACCAGCGGCAGCACCCAGACCGAAAGATCGTAGAAGGAAATGTTCACGTCGTGTCCGTCCCGATTCGCCTGTCGCCTTGCAGACGACCCGGCCAATCCGGCGGTGCAGCAACGCTTCAGGTCAACATAGGGTGGCCGGTTCCGAAATGCCACGCTGCAAATGATCGGCGAGCAGCGCGGCCGGCCGCGACAGATCGCGCGCGCGGTGGAGGCGAATGTCCGCTCCCGGTAGTGGCGGGAGGCCGTCGCGATCCGACAGGAGGCGGAGCCGGCCAGGCAAGGTGCCGGCTTTGACCACCGTGACTGCAAGCCCCTGCGCCGCGATCGCCTCCACCGCAGCAAGCGTCCGGCTGACAAAAGCGAGGCGCCAAGACCGGCGCGCGGCATCGAGGGCGCCTGCGGCCCATTGCCGAAACAGGCACCCCGGCGGATAGAGTGCGACGGGCAAAGTATCCTGCGACCCGGCCGTATAGGACTTCGCCGCCGCCCAGACGGCCTGCTCATGCCGCAGCAGTTCGCCGTCGCCGTGTCCTTCCGGGTGCATGGCGATGACGAGATCATAGGCCTCGCCGAGTTGGGCCGGCATGGTTGCCGTCAGGCCGGTCTCGATCTCGACTTGGACCTCCGGATGATCTTCGGCGAAGCTCGCCAGCAGTGGCGGAATGACGATCGTGCCGTAATCGTCCATCACACCGAGGCGGATGACGGTCTCCGGCTTGCGGGCGCGCAGCGCCCCGACCGCTTCCGCTTGAAGGGCGAGGATTCGCTGGGCATAGGTGCGCAGCTCATCGCCCGGGGCGGTCGGCACGACGCCGTCCCGATTGCGCTGAAACAGTCTTGTGCCGAGCCGCTCCTCCAGCCGCCTGACCTGCACGCTCACCGCCGACTGGGTCCGGTTCAACTGATTGGCCGCCCGCGTGAACGAGCGATGCTCGGCGACGGCGAGAAAAGCCTTGAGCAGATCGGGATCGAGATCGGGTGTGGTCATCACCAAACGTTATCCCAGCATGACGGAAATTCCATTCCCTGTTTCGGCACGGCCCGTATGCTGTTCGTCCGGGCGTTCGAGAGGAGGGATTGTGGGCGAGGTTCTTGGCGTTCTGGCCGCGGTGCTGTCGAGCGCGCTGGGCGGCACCTCGATCGGCGCCACGCGCTACCTCGTGACGAGCATCGATCCGCTGGCGATCGGCTCGTTCCGGTTCGGCATCGGCGTTCTTCTGCTGCTGCCGTTGGCGTTGCTGCGTGGTGACCGCTGGCCGGCGCGCGGCGACTGGGCTGCCGCGATCGGGCTCGGCATCCTCTTTTTCGCGCTGTTTCCGATCTTGTTCAACGCATCGCTGATCTTCACGACGGCGGCGCGCGGTGCGCTCGCGCTATCGACGCTGCCGCTCTTGACGCTGGTGATCGGCGCTGCGCTCGGCAGCGAAGCGCTGACCTGGCGCATGTCGATCGGTGTCGTGGTGGCCACATCAGGCGTTGCCGTCGCGTTGCTCACCGATCTCAGCTCGGCGCCATCGGGTGCCTGGCGCGGCGATCTCTTGATGATGGCGGCTGCGCTGTGCATGGCGCTGTATGGCATCTGGTCGAAGCCGCTGATCCGGCGCTCCGGCCCGATCGCCTTCACGACCATGAGCATGGCGGCGGGAGCTGTCTGCCTGATCCTGCTCTCATGTTTCCGCGGCAGCTTTGCGCCCGTCGCAGGCTTTGGCGCGCCGCAGTGGCTGGCCGCACTCTATCTGGGCGCCTTCGGTGCGGCGCTGACCTTCTATCTCTGGGCCTTCGCACTGGAGCGAACGACGCCGACGCGCGTGGCGATCTCGGTGACGGTCAATCCGATCACGGCATCGCTGGTCGGCGCCTGGCTGCTGCACGAACCGCTGCGCTGGAATCTGGTGGCCGGCATCGTCGCGGTGTTTGCCGGGATCTGGCTGGCCACGACCTCAGGACAGCACGTTCGGGCTGCCGGCATCTCGGCTTCGAGCCGGCCGTGACCTCACGCCGGAATCGTCGTCTCGTACTGCGTCAAGCCGTCGTCGAGCTTCACCCAGGTGAGCTTTTCCGAGACCCAGATGTGCTCTGTGGGCGCGAAGGCGTTGCGGTCGTCGAAGGTCGCGAGCGCCACGCCGGCCAGGGTGCCGTTGCGCCGCCAGGCAAACAGCCGCGTGCCGCAGGTCTTGCAGAACACGCGGTCGATATTTTCTGACGACGCGTAGCGGCCGGTGTCGCCCGTGATGGTCAGCGCCTTCTGGTCGAACTGGGCGCGGGCGAAGTAGGGCGAGCCCATCGCCTTCTGACAAATGCGGCAATGACAGATCCGCACGTTCAGCGGCTCGCCCTCCGCCTTGAACCGCACCGCGCCGCACAGGCATCCACCTTCCCGGATCATGGCTCAGGCCACTCGCCATTCGCCGACCTGGCGCGCCATGGTCCAGTTGAGTTGGTCCAGTTCACTATCCATGCTGGTATTCTGTCGTCTGGTGTTGGTGAAGGCTGACCAACAGAAACCTCCATGGGTTCGGACCGCAATGGTGCTGGTGCCGGGCAGACTGCCATTGTGCCACCAATTATCTGATCTGTTGATACAGAAACCCTTGGCATAGTCCGGGCTGTAGCTCGGTGCCGTGGTCATCGTCTGGATGGTATGCGGCCGTAGGATATTCGTCGGCCGCGCATAACCGTCGACATGCATCAGGAACTGCACGAGGTCAGTCGGCGTCGCAATCCAGCCGCCATGCGAATCCATCCGGCGGACGTCCATGCCGTAGGGGCTTTCGCCACGGCTGTAATAGGCGACTTCGCCGGGCTGGCGCTGCTCGCGGGTGTTGCAGGCGATCGTCATGTCGGTGACGCCACACCGGGCGAGCACCTCGCTGCGCACGTGCTCGTCATAGCGGCGTCCGGTCAGCTTCTCGATCACCCGGCCCAGGACGCAATAGCCGAAATTGGAATAGGCGTAGTGTTGGCCGGGCGGATGGTCGAGCGGCCGGTTGGCCAGCGTCCAACTGATCAGCTGCGCATGATCCATGTGCGGATGCGAGAACATGGGATCGCGGTTGTCGTTGGTCCAGCCTCCGCCCGTGTGCGTCAGGAGATGCTCGAGCGTGATCTGATCGATGCCGGGCGAGTACGGTGGCCCGCCGTAGTCGGTGCCGAGCAGCGCGCCGGGGCCGAACACGCGGTCTGTAAGCTTGACGCGGTTCTCCTCGATCAGCCGGAACAGCGTGACCGAGGTGATCATCTTGCTGATGCTGGCGATGCGAAACAGATGGTGCGGCGTCGCGGCCTCATTCTGCTCGAGATCGGCGAGGCCGTAGGCTGCCTGATGCACGATCGCCCCGGCATAACCGATCGCGACGGAAAGCCCCGGT
Organism: Bradyrhizobium sp. UFLA06-24; assembly: GCF_054967145.1. Lineage (NCBI taxonomy): Bacteria > Pseudomonadati > Pseudomonadota > Alphaproteobacteria > Hyphomicrobiales > Nitrobacteraceae > Bradyrhizobium > Bradyrhizobium sp. UFLA06-24. The sequence continues at coordinate 14,893 of NZ_JADFUE010000063.1, read as the reverse complement.
ACGTCGAACTTGCCCATGAAGGCCTGCGCGAGCCGGGCCATGGCCGCGCGCTCGGCCGGGGACGGCGGGCGGACGCTCGACGGATTGGGCGCGAGCTGAGCACGAGATGGTCGCGAAAGCAGCGGCAGCGCGCCCGCGCTCGCTGCGAGCTTCACGAAATTTCGTCGCCCGATCTGCATGGCCCCGCCCCTTGGGGCGGCCCATGCTTCAGTAGGTCGCCCGTCCCCCAGAAATATCAAACACGGCGCCCGTCGAGAAGGCACAATCTTGGGACGCGAGCCACGCCACCATCGCGGCGAGCTCTTCCACCAGCACGAACCGCGCCTTGGGAATCTTCGACAGCATGAAATCGATGTGCTGCTGTGTCATCTGATCGAAGATCGCGGTTCTTGCCGCTGCCGGGGTCACCGCATTGACGAGAATGTCGTGCGCGGCGAGCTCCTTGCCGAGCGATTTCGTCAGCGCGATCAGGCCGGCCTTGGAGGCCGAATAGTGCGCGGCGTTCGGATTGCCTTCCTTGCCGGCGATGGAGGCGATGTTCACGATGCGCCCGTATTTCTGCTTGAGCATCACAGGCACGATCGCCTTGCAGACGATGAAGGGGCCGTCCAGGTTGATGCGCAGCACCTTGCGCCATTCCTCGAGATCGGTTTCCCAGACCGGCTTGTTGACGCCGGCGATGCCGGCATTGTTGACGAGGATGTCGATCTTGCCGAACGCGGCCAAGGCCGCATCGCGCGCCTGCTCGACGCCGGCGCTGTCGGTGACGTCGACCTTGAAGACCTTGGCGTTGTCGCCCATTTCCTTGGCGGTCTTCTCGGCCAGGGCCGCGTCGAAATCCCAGATCGCCACCTTGGCGCCCGAGGCGACGAACCGCTCGGCGATGGCGCGGCCAAAGCCCTGCGCTCCGCCGGTGACGACGGCAACGCGGCCGTTGAGATCGATCTGGTTCATGCTGTGGCCTTTGGCGTCAGAGCATGTAGCCGCCGTCGACGACGAGGTCGACGCCGGTGGTGAAGGCACTCTCGTCGCTGCCGAGATAGACCGCCATGGCCGCGATCTCGTCCGCGGTGCCGAGCCGGCCCATCTTCTGGCGGGAGATGAACATCTCCTTGCCCTGCGGCCCCTGCGCGGCGGCGCGGTCGAGCATCGAGGGCGTCTCGACGGTGCCGGGGCAGATCGAGTTGCAGCGGATGCCCTTGGTGATGAAGTCGAGGGCGACGGCCCGGCTCAGCAGCGACACCGCCGCTTTCGAGGAGCTGTAGACGTAGCGGTTTGCCGGCGGCCGCAGCGCGGCACAGGACGAGATGTTGACGATGCTGCCGCCGCCGCCCGCGATCATGTCGGGCAGGAACGCCTTGATGGTCCGGTGCATCGACTTCACGTTGAGGTCGAACGAGAAATCAAAATCCTCCTCCGAGCATTCCAGGATGGTGCCGTGATGCACGAAGCCGGCCGCGTTGAGCAGGATGTCGATCTTGCCGATGCGCTTGGCAAAGGCATTGACGTCGGCGGTGTTGCGAACGTCGAGCTTTGCGACCTCGGCAATGCCCTCCTTGGTCAGCCCGGCGATGCCGGTCTCGTTGATGTCGGTCGCGATGACGGTCGCGCCTTCGCGCGCAAATGCGAGGGCGCAGGCGCGCCCGATGCCTGCCGCTGCAGCCGTGATGACGGCGCGCTTGCCCTTGAGGCGGTCTGCCATTTTCTTGTTCTCCTTTTGAATTGGTCATTCCGGGGCGCGCCTCTTGGCGCGAGCCCGGAATCCATTGTGCTGCGATGTCGGTGGCCTGATGGATTCCGGGCTCGCGACTGCGTCGCGCCCCGGAATGACGGTGCTAGTGATTGTCCCGCGGCACGCCGAACGCGGAAGCGACGTTCTGGTAGCGTGTGGCAAGCTCTATGCACCCGCCCGTCGACTGCTGGCCGACGGTGTTGCGATAGATCTCCTGCCAAGGCGTCTGGTTCGGCGGATGCTTGAAGCCGCCGGCGGCCTTGAGTTCGGCGTGGCGCTTCTTCAGCTCCTCGTCCGAGATCAGAATGTTGGCGCTGCCCTTGTTGAGGTCGATGCGCACCTTGTCGCCGGTCTTGAGGACCGCGAGCCCACCATTGGCGGCAGCTTCCGGCGAGGCGTTCAGGATCGACGGCGAGCCCGAGGTGCCGGACTGACGGCCGTCGCCGATGCACGGCAGGGACAGGATGCCGCGCTTGATCAGGGCGGCGGGCGGCTGCATGTTCACGACCTCGGCGCCGCCGGGATAGCCGATCGGCCCGGTGCCGCGGATGAACAGCACGCAATTCTCGTCGATGTCGAGCGAGGCATCGTCGATCCGCGCGTGATAGTCCTCCGGACCCTCGAATACGATGGCACGGCCCTCGAAGGCATTCAGGTCCTTCGGATTGTTCAGATAGCGGTCGCGGAATTCCTTGGAGATCACGCTGGTCTTCATGATCGCGGACTCGAACAGATTGCCCCTCAGCACCAGGAAGCCTGCATCCTTCACCAGCGGCTTGTCGTAAGCCCAGATCACGTCGTTGTCGGGCGAAGGCGCATTCTTGCAGTTCTCGCCGATGCCCTTGCCGTTCACCGTGATCGCGTCCTCATGGATGCGCTTGTGCTTCATCAGCTCGCGCACCACGGCGGGCACGCCGCCGGCGCGGTGGAATTCCTCGCCGAGATAGAAGCCGGCCGGCTGCATGTTGACCAGGAGCGGCACGTCGTGGCCGAACTTTTGCCAATCCTCGATCGACAGCTCCACGCCGATATGGCGGGCGAGGGCGTTGATGTGGATCGGCGCGTTGGTCGAGCCGCCGATCGCCGAGTTGATGACGATGCAGTTTTCGAACGCCTTGCGGGTCAGGATGTCCGACGGCTTGAGGTCTTCCCAGACCATGTCGACGATGCGTTTTCCCGTCTCGTAGGCGATCTGGCCACGTTCGCGGTAGGGGGCGGGAATGGCCGCGCACCCCGGCAGCGAGAAACCGAGGGCTTCGGCAAGCCCGTTCATGGTCGAGGCGGTACCCATGGTGTTGCAATGGCCGACCGAGGGCGCCGAGGAGGCCACGATCTCCATGAACTCTTCATAGTCGATCTCACCGGCGGCGAGCCGCTCGCGCGATTTCCACACGATGGTGCCGGAGCCCGTGCGCTCGCCGTTGTGCCAGCCGTTGAGCATTGGGCCGCCTGACAGCACGATCGCGGGCAGATTGACGGTCGCGGCCGCCATCATGCAGGCCGGCGTGGTCTTGTCGCAGCCGGTGGTCAGCACCACGCCGTCGAGCGGGTAGCCGTAGAGCACTTCGACGAGGCCGAGATAAGCGAGGTTGCGGTCCAGCGCCGCGGTCGGGCGCTTGCCGGTTTCCTGAATGGGGTGAGTCGGGAATTCCATGGCAATGCCGCCCGCCTCGCGGATGCCCTCGCGAACGCGGTGGGCCAGCTCGAGATGATGGCGGTTGCAGGGGGACAGGTCGTTGCCGGTCTGGGCGATGCCGATGATCGGCTTGCCGGATTGCAGTTCGGCGCGGGTGAGGCCGAAGTTGAGATAGCGCTCCATATAGAGCGCGGTCATGCCCGGATTATGCGGGTTGTTGAACCATTCCTGCGAGCGAAGGTGGCGGCGGGTGCCGTTGCCGGCGGGCGCATGCCCGTTGGTTGGTGTTTTTGTCATTGGTTTCTCCTTCAATGCAAACGCACGGGCCGACGTCGGGAAAGTCGATCGGTGCGCTGCCCGGCGGCGCGAGCAGGTAACAACGGCCCGCCTGCTGGCGAACGTTTCCTCACAATTGCGATACTACTCATGGGTCGTTGGTAACGCTATCATTTTGTACGATCGACGCCCAGTCGCCGGTCCGCGGGCCGGTCGGGGGCCGCGGCGCATGCGAACTCTGCCGCTCCATCACCGTAAAGCCGAGATCGAGCACGGGCTGTTCCGGGCGCTTGCCTTCGATCGCCTCGATCAGCATCGTGGCAGCCGTGCTGCCCATCTCATAGCGGTTGGTCCGTACGCTCGTCAGCGTCGGCACCGCGGAGGCCATGAATTCGAGGTCGTTGAAACCGACGATCGCGATCTGCTCGGGGACGGCGATGTCCCGGCGCCGGCACTCGAAGAGAACGCCGAGCGCGAGGTCGTCATTGGCGCAAAACACCGCGTCGATATCGCTTTCGCGTGCGATCAGATCGGCGAACAGCGCGCCGCCGAGCGTCACCGAGGTCGGCGTCGCCGTGGTCACGATCAATCTTGGATCGTAGAGCCCGGCGTCCTTCATGGCAGCGACATAGCCGTCGAGCCGGCGCTGCACCCGCGGATCCATGCGCGCGCCGACGAAGCCGATCTTGCGATGCCCCTGGTCAAACAGATGCGCAATCGCTGCGCGGGCCGCATCATAGTGGGAAAAGCCGATCATCATGTCGACCGGGTCGGGCCCGATCTCCATGATCTGGACGATCGGGCAGTCGGCGGCCTCCAGCATCGCGCGCGATTCTGCGGTCTGGTCGATCCCCGTGACGATCAGTCCCGCCGGCTTCTGCGCCAGAAACAAACGCAGCAATTTCTCCTCCTGGAGGATGGAGTAGCGCGTATTGGACAGCTGGATCGAGTAGCGGCTGCCTTCGGAGGCGTCATAGATGCCGCGCAGCACGTCGGAGAATACGTTGTTGGTCAGTGACGGAATCAGGACACCGATGACCTCGGTGCGCTGCGAGGCCAGCGCGCGGGCCGCAAGGTTAGGCACATAGCCGAGCTCCCGGGCCGCGCTTTCGACCCGCGTCCGCTTGGCAACCGACAGTGCTTCGGGATTGCGGAAGAAGCGCGACGCCGTGATCGGGCTGACGCCGGCGAGCTCGGCGACTTCCGCCAGCCGAATCTTGCCAGACTTGGTGCGCTTTCGTCCCATTTGTTGCTCTTAACACAGTCACTCTCGCAAACAAAGGAACGTTGACAGCGCTACCAGCAACGACTAACCAAAGACAAATTGCCAAACCCGCACAAACTGCCGACAATGTCGCCTGTTAACAGAGGCTTCGGGTCGGCGAAGTTCAGAAAAACAAGACGGTGGCGGCGCGACAGTTGCGCTGTCTAAGTCGGAGGAGGGAGCTAGATGTCGTCTGTGCAAATCCGCGACGTGCGGAAATCGTTCGGCAATTTTGAAGTCCTGCACGGCGTGTCGATCCCGATCGAGGACGGCCAGTTCGTCGTCCTGGTTGGCCCCTCCGGCTGCGGCAAGTCGACGCTTCTGCGCATGCTCGCGGGCCTCGAGAACATCACCTCCGGCACGATCTCGATCGGCGATCGCGTCGTCAACAATGTCCAGCCGAAGGAGCGGGACATTGCGATGGTGTTCCAGAACTACGCGCTTTACCCGCACATGACGGTCGCCGAGAACATGGGCTTCTCGCTGAAGCTGCGGAATGCCGGCTCCGACGAGATCAACAAGCGCGTCAAGCGCGCCGCCGAGATCCTCGCGCTGTCGCCGCTGCTCGATCGCTATCCGCGCCAGCTCTCCGGCGGCCAGCGCCAGCGCGTCGCCATGGGCCGCGCCATCGTGCGCGATCCCCAGGTGTTCCTGTTCGACGAGCCCTTGTCGAACCTCGACGCCAAGCTGCGCGTCGCCATGCGCACCGAGATCAAGGAGCTGCACCAGCGGCTCAAGACCACGACCGTCTACGTCACGCATGACCAGATCGAGGCCATGACCATGGCCGACAAGATCGTCGTGATGCATGACGGCATTGTCGAGCAGATGGGCACGCCGCTCGAGCTGTACGACAAGCCGGACAACCAGTTCGTTGCCGGCTTCATCGGCTCGCCCGCCATGAATTTCCTCAAGGGCCATGTACGCGTGAACGGCGTTGCCACCTTCGAAGGTCCGAACGGCGTCAAGCTGCCGCTCAAATCGGCGCCGGCGAACTCCGACGGCCGTCCCGCGGTCTACGGTGTGCGGCCCGAGCATTTCACCATCGCCGATGACGGCGCCGAGGCCGAGATCGTCGTGGTCGAGCCGACCGGTTCGGAGACGCAGGTGTTCGCCAAGGTGGGCGGTGAGCAGGTCGTGGCGGTGTTCCGCGAGCGTCACCAGTTCAACCCGGGCGACAAGGTGCGGCTGAAGCCGGACCCGTCGGTGGTTCATCTGTTTGACGAGGCGACGGGTAAGCGCATGTAGCTGCGTGACTTAACTTTAGACTGCCAAATACAAATAAAATTCAGGGAGAGAACGATGAGCGATTTCGACAGGCGCAGTGTGCTTAAAGCCGGCCTGGGCGGCGCAGCCTTGCTGGCCGGCCCGGGCATCGTCCCGGTCCGAGCTGCGGAGTGGACCAACACGCCGGAGCCGAATGCCTCCATCCGCGTGCTGCGCTGGAAGCAGTTCATCCAGGCCGAGTTCGACAAATTCGCCGAGCAGACCAAGAAGTTCTCCGAGAAGACCGGCGTCAAGGTGAAGCTGGAAGCCGAGAGCTGGGAGGACATCCGTCCGAAGGCGGCCGTTGCCGCCAATGTCGGCGCCGGTCCCGACCTCATCATCGGCACGCTCGATGATCCCCACAAATTCCCGGAGAAGCTGATCGACGTCACCGATGTCGCCCAATATCTCGGAGCCCAGTATGGCGGCTGGTATCCGGTGGCGGAGAAGTATGGCAAGAAGGGCAATGGCTGGATCGCGATTCCGCAAGGCGCGACCGGTGGCTGCCTGAACTATCGCATCAGCCACGTGAAAGCCGCGGGCTTCGAGCAGTTCCCGAAGGACACCGATGGCTTCCTCAAGCTCTGCCAGGCGCTGAAGAAGAACAACACCCCGGCCGGCTTCGCGCTCGGTCATGCCACGGGTGACGCCAACGGCTGGTGCCAATGGGCGCTGTGGGCGTTCGGCGGCAAGGTCGTCAACGAGAAGAACGAGGTCGTGCTCGATTCTCCGGAGACGATCGCTGCGCTCGAATACGTCAAGCAGCTCTATGCGACGTTCATTCCGGGCGTGCTGTCCTGGAACGACTCGAACAACAACAAGGCCTTCCTCAATGGCGAGCTCAGTCTCACCCTGAACGGCATCTCGATCTGGACTGTCGGCAAGAACTCCCCTGATCCCAAGCAACAGGAGATCGCCAAGGACATGGACCACGCGCCGATGCCGATCGGCCCCGTGGGCAAGCCGACCGAACAGCAGAACATCCTGGTCTACTACGGCTACAAGCACTCGAAGTATCCGAAGGCGGTCAAGGAATACATCAAGTTCATGATGGACAAGGAGAACTACGACGCCTGGGAGGTCGCCTCCAACGGCTACGTCTCGCCGCCGCTGCCGGCCTACAACGACAACCCGGTCTGGACCTCCGATCCCAAGATCACGCCGTACCGCGACTGCCTCAAGCGCTGCCTGGACAACGGCTATGCCGGCGATCTCGGCTACGCCTCGGCCGCGGTCATGGGCGACTTCGTCGTGGTCGACATGTTCGCCGAAGCCGCCTCCGGCTCGGCCACGCCGCAGGAAGCCGCCAAACGCGCCGCCGAGCGCGCCAAGCGCTACTACCAAGTCTGATCCGCTAGCGCGGCGGCGTCCAGTTCGCTGGGCGCCGCCGTCGTCGTTCTGTGAGGGAGTCCGACATGGCCGTCATTGCCGAGCCCGTCGCGGCGCAGGTCAAGCGCAGCAGCCTTTGGAGGAGGGCATTCGAAAGCCGGAATTTTCTCGGCGCCATGTTCATGGTGCCGGCGATCGCCATCCTGATCCTGTTCCTGGCCTACCCGCTGGCGCTCGGCTTCTGGCTCGGCATGACCGACACCAAGATCGGCGGCGTCGGCCGCTTCATCGGCTTCCAGAACTTCGTCTCGCTGTCCAAGGACTCGGTGTTCTGGCTGTCGGTGTTCAACACCATCTTCTATACGGTATTCGCCAGCATCGTGAAGTTCGCGATCGGACTCTACCTGGCCCTGCTGCTCAACGAGCGGCTGCCCTTCAAGTCGATGATGCGCGCCATCGTGCTGTTGCCGTTCGTGGTGCCGACCGTGCTGTCGGCGATCGCCTTCTGGTGGATCTATGACAGCCAGTTCTCGATCATCTCCTGGGTGCTGATCAAAGCGGGCCTCTTGAATCACTACATCGATTTCCTCGGCGATCCCTGGAATGCGCGCTGGTCGGTCGTGCTCGCCAACATCTGGCGCGGCGTGCCATTTGTCGCCATCACGCTGCTGGCGGGATTGCAGACCATCTCGCCGTCGCTCTACGAGGCCGCAAACCTCGACGGCGCCACCAACATGCAGCGCTTCCGCCACATCACGCTGCCGATGCTGTCGCCGATCATCGCGGTCGTGATGACGTTCTCGGTGCTGATGACGTTCACCGACTTCCAGCTGATCTACACCATCACGCGCGGCGGGCCGATCAACGCCACGCACCTGATGGCGACGCTGTCGTTCCAGCGCGCCATCACCGGCGGCAATCTGGGCGAGGGCGCGGCGATCTCGAATGCGATGATCCCGTTCCTGGTCGCCGCGATCCTGCTCAGCTTCTTCGGGCTTCAGCGCTCTCGCTGGCAGCAGGGCGGGAGGGACTGACCCATGACCACCGTGGACGACCAAAGCGTCGGAATGGACTATCTGGAAAGCTTCCCGCGGAAGTTTCTCCGGGTCTACCTCCCGCTCGGCCTGATCATCTTCTTCCTGCTGTTTCCGTTCTACTGGATGGCGGTGACGACGTTCAAACCCGATGCGGAGATGTACGACTACGAGAAGTACAATCCGTTCCTGATCGCGCATCCGACGCTCGAGCATATCCACAAACTGTTCCTCGAGACCGACTATCCGCAGTGGATGTGGAACACCGTCATCGTCTCGGTGTCCTCGACCTTCATCTCGCTGTTCGCCAGTGTCTGCGCGGCCTACGCGATCGAGCGTCTGCGCTACAAGGGCTCGCGCTATGTCGGCCTTGCGATCTTCCTCGGCTATCTGGTCCCGCCCTCGATCCTGTTCATTCCGCTGGCGGCGATCGTGTTCCAGCTGGGCCTGTTCGACGGCAATCTCGCGCTGATCCTGACCTATCCGACCTTCCTGATCCCGTTCTGCACCTGGCTGCTGATGGGCTATTTCCGCACCATTCCCTATGAGCTGGAGGAATGCGCGCTGATCGACGGGGCGACGCGGCTGCAGATCCTGGTCAAGATCACGCTGCCGCTGTCCCTGCCGGGAGTGATCTCGGCCGGCATCTTCGCCTTCACCCTGTCCTGGAACGAGTTTATCTACGCGCTGACCTTCATCTCATCCTCGGAGAACAAGACCATTCCGGTCGGCGCCATCACCGAGCTCGTTAACGGCGACGTCTATCATTGGGGCGCGCTGATGGCGGCGGCCCTGACTGGCTCGGTCCCCGTAGTTATCCTTTATTCCTTCTTCGTAGAGTACTATGTGTCGGCGATGACCGGCGCCGTGAAGGAGTGACCAGCGGGGCCTGCCTGAGAACGCGCCAATACGTTTCAAGAGCGGCGCGTTCCGGCCAATAAGAAGGAGTAGGCTCTTGCACATTCTGGTTCTGGGCGCGGCCGGCATGGTTGGTCGCAAATTGTGTGAACGGCTGTTGCGCGACGGCCGGCTCGGCATGAGCGACATCACCAAGTTGACCATGCATGACGTGGTCGAGCCCAAGAAGCCGGAAAAGGCCGGTTTTGCCGTCGAAACCGTCTCGGGCGATTTCGCCGTGCCGGGTGCGGCCGAGAAGCTGATTGCAGGTCGTCCCGACGTGATCTTCCATCTCGCTGCGATCGTCTCGGGCGAAGCCGAACTCGATTTCGACAAGGGCTACCGCATCAACCTCGATGGCACGCGGATGCTGCTGGATGGCATCCGCCTCGTCGGCGGCGGCTACAAGCCGCGCGTGGTGTTCACATCCTCGATCGCGGTGTTTGGCGCCCCGTTCCCGGACGCGATCGGCGACGAGTTCTTCCACACCCCGCTCTTGAGCTACGGCACCCAGAAGGCGATCGGCGAACTGCTGCTGGCCGATTATTCCCGTCGCGGCTTTCTCGATGGCATCGGCATCCGCCTGCCGACGATCTGCATCCGGCCCGGCCTGCCCAACAAGGCGGCATCGGGCTTCTTCTCCAACATCCTCCGCGAGCCGCTGGCCGGCAAGGAGGCGATCCTCCCGGTGTCCGAGGACGTCCGCCACTGGCACGCGACGCCGCGCTCGGCCGTCGGCTTCCTGCTGCACGCCGGCACCATGGACCTCGCGACCGTCGGTCCGCGCCGTAACCTGACGATGCCCGGCCTGTCCGCGACGGTCGGCGAGCAGATCGCGGCCCTGAAGCGTGTTGCCGGCGAGAAGGTCGCAGCCCGCATCAAGCGGGAGCCAGATCCCTTCATCGTCGGAATCGTCGGCGGCTGGCCGCGCAACTTCAACCCCAAGCGAGCCCTCGAGCTCGGCTTCACCACCGCCGAGAAGAATTTCGACGATATCATCCGCATTCACATCGAAGACGAACTCGGCGGCAATTTCGTCGCCTGAGTTGTCGGATGAACAGCGTGGATATGACGATGGCGAGCGTGGCTTGCATCGGCGAGTGCATGGTCGAGCTTCGGCAGGCTCAAGGTGGGCAGGCCGGGCAGGGCGGTGGCCTGTACTCGCGCGGCTTTGGCGGGGACACCCTCAACACGGCGGTTTACCTGGCGCGGCTCGAGGTCAAGGTCGACTATCTCACCGCGCTCGGCGATGACGCCCTGAGCGAGGAGATGATCGCGGCCTGGAATGCCGAGGGGGTCGGCACGCGGCGCGTGGTGCGGCTGCCCGGCAAGCTGCCAGGCCTCTACATGATCCAGACGGACGGAAAGGGTGAACGCCAGTTCTTCCACTGGCGGGACAGTGCGGCGGCACGGCAGCTGATGAGCCTGCCGGAGACGGACGAGCTGCTCAACTCGCTGATGAGCTACGACATCGTCTATCTCTCCGCGATCACGCTCTCGATCTACGATGCGCCCGGCCGCGAACGCCTGTTCGCGGCGATCAAGCGCGCGCGCCTGCTCGGCACTCGCTTCGTATTCGACACCAATTTTCGCGCGCGCGGCTGGCCTGATCGCGATGTCGCGCGCGAGGTGTTCGCCGTGGCCTTTGCGGCCGCCGACATCGTGCTGACCTCGACCGAAGATCTGCTCGCGCTCTATCCCGGCGAAAGCCGTGAGCAATTGATGGCGCGCATTCCGACGCCCGAACTGGTGTTCCGGCTCGCCGAGCCCGTCAGCCTGCTCCGCTTTCCCGGCGGGACCGGCGAGGCCCGGGCCGAACCCATGAGCAAACCGGTCGTTGACACCACGGCGGCTGGTGACAGTTTTGCGGCGGCCTATATCGCAGCCCGCCTCACGGGTTCCGATCCGGGCGAGGCCGCTCAGGCGGGGCACCGCCTCGCCAGCCTCGTGATCTGCTATCCCGGCGCCATCATTCCGGGCTATGCCATGCCGCCGAAGAAGCGGCACCGGCCGGCAACCACGCGTCAGGCCACCAAGTGAAACGAAAGCCAAGATGACCACTGCTGCCCAACAGAACCACCTCGTCGCGCTGTTCAAGGCCGCGACCGTCATCCCCGTCCTCACCATCGAGCGCATCCAGGATGCCGTGCCGCTGGCGCAAGCCTTGGTGGCGGGCGGTGTGCGCACGCTGGAGGTGACCCTGCGCACCCCCATTGCGATCGAGGCGGCCCGAGCGATCATGTCCGAAGTGCCCGACGCGGTCGTCGGCATCGGCACCATTCTCAATCCGGCCGACTTCACCCGGGTCGAGAAGCTCGGCGTTGCCTTCGGCATCAGCCCAGGCCTGACCCCCGATCTCCTCAAGGCCGCCACCGACAGCTCCCTGCCGTTTGCGCCGGGCATTGCCACCGCCTCCGAGCTGATGATGGCGCTGTCCTACGGCTTCGATGTCGCAAAGTTCTTCCCGGCCGAGCAGGCCGGCGGCATCAAGGGGCTGCGCTCGCTTGGCGGTCCGTTTCCGAACGTGCGATTCTGCCCGACCGGCGGGGTCGGCGAAGCCAATGCGGCAACGTGGCTCGCCGAGCCCAATGTGGTCGCGGTTGGCGGCTCCTGGCTGTGCCCGACGGCGGAGATCCGGGCCGGGAACTGGGCCGGCATAACTGCCATCTGCCAGCGCACCCTCCAGGCTCTTAAACCCGCGTGAAGTCTTGCCATCCCTGGGCTAAGACTTAGCTCAGGTAAGAGACTCCAGGGAGAAAAGACCATGACCGCCAGCATCGTCGGATGGGCGCACACGCCGTTCGGCAAGTTCGACACTGAAACCGTCGAAAGCCTCGTCACCCGAGTCGCCAACGAGGCGATGGCCGATGCCGGCATTTCGGCCTCCGACGTCGACGAGATCGTGCTCGGTCATTTCAACGCCGGCTTCTCGGCACAGGATTTTACCGCTTCCCTGGTGCTCCAGGCCGACCCGAAGCTGCGCTTCAAGCCGGCCACCCGGGTCGAGAACGCCTGTGCGACCGGCTCGGCGGCCGTGCACCAGGGCCTGCGCGCGATTGCCGCAGGCGCTGCCAAGATCGTGCTGGTAGTCGGCGTCGAGCAGATGACCCGCACCCCGGGACCTGAGATCGGCAAGAACCTGCTCAAGGCGTCCTATTTGCCCGAGGACGGCGACACCGTCGGCGGCTTCGCCGGCGTGTTCGGCAAGATCGCCAGCTCCTATTTCCAGAAATACGGCGACCAGTCCGATGCGCTGGCGCTGATCGCGGCCAAGAACCACAAGAACGGCGTCGCCAATCCCTTCGCGCAGATGCGCAAGGATTTTGGCTTCGACTTCTGCCGCGCCGAGAGCGAGAAGAACCCTTATGTTGCCGGCCCCCTGAAGCGCACCGATTGCTCGCTGGTCTCCGACGGCGCCGCCGCCCTGGTGCTCGCCGATGCCGAGACTGCCAAGGGCATGGCTAAGTCGATCGGCTTCCGCGCCACCGCGCACGCCCAGGACTTCCTGCCGATGAGCAAGCGCGACATCCTCCAGTTCGAGGGCTGCACGGTTGCCTGGCAGCGCGCGCTGGAAAAGGCAGGGGTGACGCTCAACGATCTCTCCTTCGTCGAGACCCACGACTGCTTCACCGTCGCCGAGCTGATCGAGTACGAAGCCATGGGCCTGACGCCGAAGGGGCAGGGCGCCCGCGCCATCAAGGAAGGCTGGACCCTCAAGGACGGCAAGCTGCCGGTCAATCCGTCCGGCGGGTTGAAGGCCAAGGGCCATCCGATCGGCGCCACCGGCGTCTCCATGCATGTGATGACCGCGATGCAGCTTGCGGGGCAGGCGCCCGAGGGTATGCAGCTCAAGAACGCAAAACTCGGCGGCATCTTCAACATGGGCGGCGCGGCGGTCGCCAACTACGTCTCCGTGCTGGAGCCGCTGAAGTAGGTCCTGTAGGGTGGGTTAGCGGAGCGTAACCCATCACGCTTCCGCGTTCGCCTAACCAACTTGGTGGATTACGCCTGCGGCTAATCCACCCTACGTTTCTTGCGCTAGATCATGGTGGGCCGGTTCCGGCCCGCCTTAATGCTCCTGATTGATTTGCAGGGAATGCATCATGAGCACTGACTACGAAGATTCACTGTCGCTGGAGGCCCTCAACGACCGCATCGCGATCCTTGAGGACAACATCCGCCAGCTGATCGAGCAGGCTGCTGCCGCCTCCGGCGAGCAGAACGAGTCGCGCATCGCCGATCGCATCAACCAGCAGAACGACGAACTCGACCGTCTCATGAAGATCCGCGAATCCCGTCAGAAGAAATAGCGGCCGTATCGGCCCCGCGCATGCGGCCATACGCCGGCCGCCCTTGCGCGTCCGGCGTCGCTGCCCTTAGCTGGACCGAAATCGCGGAGCCGCATCTCGAGCCCGCGCAATCGGGAGCGAACGGATGGGGCCGCTGAAGGGCATCAAGGTCGTCGACATGACCACCGTGCTGATGGGTCCCTATGCGACCCAGATGCTCGGCGATTACGGTGCCGAAGTCGTCAAGGTGGAATCGCTCGATGGCGATGTCACCCGCCTGATCGGCCCGATGCGGCATGCGGGCATGGGTCCGGTGTTCCTCAACACCAACCGCAGCAAGCGCTCGATCTGCCTCGATTTGAAGAAGCCGGCGGGGCGCGAGGCCGTGCTGCGGCTGCTGAAGGATGCCGACGTGCTCGTCTACAACGTCCGGCCGCAGGCGATGGCGCGGCTTCAGCTCGGCTATGACGTCGTCTCCGCAATCAACCCGCGTCTCGTCTATGCAGGCGTGTTCGGCTTCGGCCAGGACGGGCCCTATGCCGCCAAGCCCGCCTATGACGATTTGATCCAGGGCGCGACCGCGCTGCCTGCGCTGATGGCGCAGACCGGTGACGGCGTGCCGCGCTACGTGCCGAACGCGCTGGTCGATCGCATTGTCGGCTTGACCGCCGTCGGCGCGATCTGCGCCAGCCTCGTGCATCGCGACCGCACCGGGCGCGGTCAGCGCGTCGATATTCCGATGTTCGAGACCATGGCCGGCTTCGTCATGGGCGACCACATGGGCGGGCTGACCTTCGAGCCGCCGCTCGACAAGGGCGGCTATGCTCGCCATCTCTCGCGCGACCGCAGGCCTTACAAGACCTCGGACGGCTATCTCAGCGTCATCGTCTACAACGACAAGCAGTGGGAGAACTTTTTCAAGGCGACGGGACGCGACGACCTGCGCGCCGATCCCAAATTCGCGACCTTCGCCGGCCGCGCCGCCAATATCGACGTCGTCTATGCCGAGCTTGCGCGCATTTTCGAGACGCGCACCACCGCCGAATGGATCGAGCTGCTCACCAAGGCCGACGTGCCCGTGATGCCGATGCACGATCTCGCCTCGATCCTGCACGACGATCATCTGGAGGCGACCGGCTTCTTTCCGGTCGTCAACCATCCGACCGAAGG
>NZ_JADFUE010000062.1:0-36429 GCF_054967145.1 Bradyrhizobium sp. UFLA06-24 | reverse complement strand
CTCCGGCCTAAACCGGCCTCAAGCCTTCTCCAAACAAAAAACCCGCCGAAAAATCGACGGGGTTTGTCAGCGGTCTGGATGGCCGGAGCTGAGCTCCGGCCATTTTGCTTAGTCCAATAATTTCTCGGCCGATTTCGCCACGAGCTGCGACCGCTTGCGCGGGCCGCGCTCGACGAACAACAGGCTCTGGCCGAAGATGAAGCAGTAGAACAGGAAGGCCTGCGCCTCGGCCTCCTCAGCTTCCAGTCCGGTCGCGCGATAGAGCTCGGCCACATGCTTGAGCCGCGCCGCATCCACGCTCGCGACCGCAGCCGCTGCGCTCTCGTCCGAGCGCGCCCATTGCCGGATCGCAAGCTCGATCGCCATGCCTTCCGGATTGAGCCGCTCGGAATAAAGCTGGATCACCGCCTTCAGCCGCTCGCGGGGGTCTTGCCCGTCGAGGCTGGTCTGCTGCGCGATGGAGGTCGTGCGCCCCTCGCGCCAGTGCACCAGCATGGCCTCGAGCAGCGCGGCGCGATCGGCGAAGCGGCGGTAGAACCCGCCTTTGGTGACGCCGAGACTCTTGGCGAGCAACTCGACCCGAACGCCCTCGACGCCGGCGCGGGCGAGCTCCTTAAACCCGGCCTCGACCCAGATATCGCCCTTGCGGTCGTTCATGAACGAAGCCTCACCCGTTTTTTGATACGCTGCCGTATTGCTACAGTGCCTGCCGCTTGATACGCTACCGTATCAAGATCAAGAACACGGGCCAGGGCAGGACATGACCATGGAGCACGAGGCGACCTATCGCGAGGCTGCGCAGCGCTATCTTGTCGAACCGGCCGAGGCTTGAGCCATGGCTGCGTTCGAGCCGAAAAACCCCGGCTATCGTGCGGCGGCCGTCGCGATGTTCGAACGCCAGCCGGCGATGCGTACGCTCGGCATCGTCATCGTCCGCCTCTCGCCGGGCGAGGTCGAGCTGGCCATGCTGCATTCGGCAGACTTCACGCAGCAGAACGGTTTTGTCCACGCCGGCATCATCACGGCGGGGCTCGACAACGCCTGCGGCGTTGCTGCCTTCACGCTGATGCCGTCCGAGGCCGATATCCTCACGGTCGAGTTCAAGACCACGCTGCTCGCCCCCGCCCGCGGCGAGCGCTTCGTCTTCAAGGCCGAGGTGGTCAAGCCCGGCCGGACGCTCACCTTCTGCGAAGCCAGAGCCTTTGCCGAGCACGAAGGCAAGACCACGCTGATCGCCACCATGACCGGAACGCTGATGGCGATGCTGCCGCGCGTTGGTGCTTCGCACGAACCGCGCGGCCTCCGCGCCCAGCAGTGATTGACAAGCCCTGCGGCGCATCCCTTGATGCGGCATGCTTGCGAGTCTCAGCCTTATCCTGCTCTGCCAATTGATCGGCGAGGCCGTGGTCCGTGGCCTTGGCCTGCCCGTGCCGGGGCCCGTGCTCGGCCTGCTGCTGCTTCTGATCCTGCTGCTGGCCCGCGACCGTTTTGCGCTGCTCGCGCGCGGGCCGCTCGGCAATGACGGCGTGGAATCCGCAAGCAAGGGCCTGCTGGCTCATCTTTCGCTGCTGTTCGTTCCCGCCGGTGTCGGCGTGGTGCAAAAACTCGATCTGCTCGCCTCCCATGGCATCGCCATCGTCCTGGTGCTCGCACTCTCCGTGGTCCTCACCTTGCTGGCCACCGTCCTGACCTTCCGCCTGGTCAGCCGCCTGTTGAAGCAGCAGGACGCGCAATGAAGGACGATTCCTTCTCCCTCTGGGTTTACCTGTCGCAGTCGCCGCTGCTCTGGTTGACGGTGACGCTGCTGGTCTATGCGACCACGGACGCGGTGTCGCTGGCGACGCGGCGGCATCCGTTTGCCAATCCCGTGCTGCATGCGATGTGGATCATCGGCGCGTTCCTGCTCGTGACAGGCCCGTCCTACACCACCTATTTCGCCGGCGCGCAGTTCGTGCACTTCCTGCTCGGGCCTGCCACCGTGGCGCTCGCCGTGCCGCTTTACGAAAACCGCAAGCGTGTGGTCTCCTCCATCGTGCCGATGCTGGTGGCGCTGGTCGCGGGCTCGGTGACCGCAGTGGTGTCTGTCGTTCTGCTGGCGGAGTTCGCCGGCCTTCCGCATGACGTGGTGCTGGCGCTGGCGCCGAAATCGGTCACGGCCGGCGTTGCCATGGGCATTGCCGAATCGCTGCATGCAGATCCTTCGCTGACAGCGGTTGCGGTCATCCTCACCGGTATCATGGGGGCGATTATCGTGACACCGCTGATGAACCGCACCGGCGTGACCGATTTCCGCGCTCGCGGCTTTGCCGCCGGCCTAGCCGCGCATGGCATCGGCACGGCCCGCGCATTCCAGGTCGACGAGTTCGCCGGGGTCTTCTCCGGCATCGCCATGAGCCTGAACGCTTTGGTGACCTCGTTCCTGGTCCCCTTGGTGGTGACCCTGCTGGTGCGATGACATCACCCCTGCGACTCTCTATATGGAGCGTAACAATTGCCGGTCCCTAAGCGTATTTGCGGAGATGGGACCGAAACGGGACGAGATATGGCTGGATTCAGGAATAAGGGCTTTGGGCCGACGCGGCGTGCGGCGCTGACGTTGATCGGGGCAGGCGCGTTTGCCGCTGGCGGGACGACCCTGGCGCGCGCCGCAGCGACCGGCGACGACGAGGTGCTGACCGAAGCCAAAGTGCTGCGCGACCCTGATGTTCCCGTCGCCGGTAATCCCGAGGGCAACATTAGCATCATCGAATGGTCCGACTATAACTGCCCCTATTGCCGCAAGCTCGAACCCGAGCTGCGCCAGGTCGTCCAGGACGACGGCAAGGTGAGGCTGGTCTTGAAGGACTGGCCGATCCTGGGACCCGTCTCGGTGACAGCTGCCCGGATCGCGCTCGCGGCGAAATTCCAGGACAGGTATCATCAGGCTCACGACGCCATGATGGGTGTCAGCTCGCGCCTGACCGAATCTCGTATCAACGAGCTGCTTGCATCGGTCGGCGTCGACATGGATCGTCTCAAGAGCGATCTCGCCGCGCACGGCAAGGACATCGACGCGATCCTCAAGCGCAACAACGACCAGGCCGAAGCCTTCGGCTTCCGTGGCACGCCGTCCTTCATCGTCGGCAAATACCGGGTGCCGGGCGTGCTCAGCATGAACGAGTTCGAGCAGGTCATCGCGGACGCCCGCAAGGCCAAGATGAACTGATCACGAACAAGCAAAGGCGCCGCCGCGGACCCGCGACGGCGCCTGTTCAACGTGATTGTGCTCGTTACTTCGACGAGATCCGGACCCAGTCCTTGTGCGCGCGGTCGCGCAACGCATCCCAATCGGCCTTTGCGACATCCCAGTTCACGATGGTGCGATTGGTGATTGCGACCTCACCATTCGCCACTGATGACGTCTGCATGGAGTCGTAGACATAGACGCCGCAAGCGAGCAGCAGCGCGCCCAGGATCATTCCGAAAAAAGTCTGCATGGCGAACCTCCGGTGACGGACCGATAACGTCGGTCCCGGAGCGATGGTTCCGCGACAGTGCGGCGCGGGTAAGGACACCTCGTTCATGACCCGTTCAGCCACGCCAGCAGCTCGGCGTTGATCTCGCGGGGATACGTGTGGCTGAGGTCGTCGATCTCGCGATAGGTGACGTCAGCGCCGGCCGCGGAGAGCGCGGCTTGCGTCTGCCGTGCGGTCTGTACCGGAAACATCCAGTCGAGCTTGCCGTGGGTGATGAAGACAGGCAGGCCCTGCAGACGCGCGGCGTCGGCCATCTCCGCCATCAGGGGATGGAAGGTGGCCGACACCGGTGCGAGATGCGTGAAGGGCGAGGCGCCGTCGAGTCCGCTGACATAACAGAAGGTGCCGCCGTCGCTCATGCCTGATAGCAGCATGCGTGAAGCGTCGACCGACCAGCGGCCGCGCACCCATTCGAGGATTCGCATCAGGTTGGGCGTGTCGGTGTCGTCGCCCATCAGCGCCCAGGTCTGCCCCGTCGCGGTCGGCGCCACCAGGATGGCACCAAGGCTGCGCGCATCGCGCAGCCAGCTCCACAGGAAGCCGCGGCCATTGCCGCTGCCGCCATGCAGCGCCACGACCAGCGGCCAGGCGCGACCAGCCGTATAATATTCGGGCACATAGACCGAGAAACCGCCGCGGCTGCCGGGCTCGTTGTGATTGTGGAAGATGCCGGTGTGCTCGCTGGCGCCGGCCTCGAGCCGTGCCAGCAACTCCTCATTGTCGCGATTGGCGGCATTGAGGAAGAAGTTGCTCACTGGCGGAAACTGCAGCGACAGCGGATAAAGCGCCTCCTGCGCGCGCGGTAGATGGCGCAACGCGCGGAACACCGCGACGAGATCGCCATTGCCGCGCTCGACGTCGCGGACGCCAGCAAAGGCAGCGAGCGCCTCGTTGCAGGCGCGATCCAGCCGCTCCCGCAGTCCGATGAACTGCTCCGGCCATGCGCCGATTGCTGCATGTGCGGACCGCAGCGCATCATCCGGCGCGCCGATTGCGTTCATCACCGAGCCGAACGCCGGCGGATGCAAATGCCGGGCGAAGTAGCCGAGCGCTTCCAGCGCATTGAGCAGCGGCGGCAGCACGGCCACAATGTCGTCAACGACGGCCTCGGTCATTGCGGCGTCCTTTGACTGGATCAGTGCAGCTTCGGCGCCTTCAGAAGCTTGAAGCGGTCGGTCGACGTCACCGTGACGTCGAAGGTGACGCCGTCATGATGCACGGTCAGCGGCACGTCGACGCCGGCGGCGCCAAGCGACCACATCTTCCTGTAGAAAGCAGCCTGGCTTGTAACCTTCTCGCCAGCGACCGCCAGGATGACATCTTCGCTCTTGAGCTCGGCGCGCGCGGCCGGTCCGTTGGCGGAGATGCCGATCACCACCACGCGGTTGTCGATCTCGGTCGAATAGAGCCCCAGCCACGGCCGTGCCGGCTTGTTGACGCGACCGAATTTGCGCAAATCATCGAGGATCGGCTTCAAAAGGTCGATCGGCACGATCATGTTGACATGCTCGGCCTTGCCGTCGCGTTCACGCTGGAGCTGAAGCGAACCGATGCCGATCAACTCGCCGCGCTCGTTGATCAGCCCCGTGCCGCCCCAATTTGGATGAGCGGGGTAGGTGAACAAGGCCTCGTCGAGCAGATACTCCCAGTAGCCGGCGAACTCCTGCTTGGCGACGATCCGGCTTGCAAGCGATCGCGTCCGCCCGCCGGCGCCGCCGACCACGACGCGGTCGCCGAGCCTGATATCAGCCGACGAGCCGAGCGGCAGCGGTTCGATGTCGAGCTGGCCGAGCGCTTGCACCAGCCCGAACCCGGTGACGGCATCGAAGCCGAGCACATGTCCCTCCACTACGCGTCCGTCGCCGAGGTGAAGCCAGACCGATTCCGCTTCGGTGATGAGATAGCCGATGGTCAGCACCAGCCCGTCGTCGATCACGACGCCGTTGCCGGCGCGCTCGGTGCCGAGCGTTTCGGCGCTGAAAGCGTCCGACGGGATGATGGCATGCAGGCCGACGACGGAGGCGAGCGCCCGGTCAAGATCGAAGCCGTAATCGCTCGCCCGGGGCTGGTGCGCCGGCGGCACTCTCCATTCGGTCAGAACGGCCATGGAGTTCTCCTGGTCAGTCATCTGCTGCGTGCGTGCGAAGCAGCAACAATCTATGCCCCACGGGCCGATCTTGAAAGACTTGATCGCAGCTATTCACGCGCCTCCGCCGTCCGTTCAGGAACCAATGTAGCTGCAGTCGGCTCGCATTGCCGGGATGTCGGCTGCCTCTCCAAGCCAATCGCGACGAGAGTGCCGGCTGGTCGTTGATAGCTGCAAGTTCCGTCTTTCCTTGCCTGGAAAATAATCATACGTGCGATGCATGCCGTTCACGAGCATGACCAGGTCCGATCCGAAGCTGAATGCGCCGGGCACGCTCGGTCAGCTCCGGCGCCTGCATGCTGCCGTGCGATTTGCATTGCCGCAGCGGCATGCAGTCACCGTGATCATGCTGCTGGTGCTCGCGGTTGCCGCCATCAATGCCTTCGAGCCGCTTGTGCTCAAATGGGTGTTCGATCAGCTCACCGATCTGCAGCAAGCCGGCGCGATCCTGACCGGCATGTTGCTGCTGCTCGCCTTCGCCGTTTGCCGGGAAGCAATGGACGGCTTTGCCAATTGGCTGACATGGCGGACCCGGATCGGGCTGCAATATGCGCTGCTGGAGGCAACCATCGGCAAGCTGCACCGCATGCCGCTGCGGATCCAGCGCAGCGAGGGCATTGGCGCGATCATGACGCGGCTGGACCGCAGCATTCAGGGATTCACCTCGGCCGTCGCGCTGATCCTGTTCAGCATCCTGCCTTCGCTGATCTTCCTCGTGCTCGCGATCGCGATCATGTTTCGGCTGGAATGGCGGCTCGCTCTGCTAGTTCTCGCCTTCGCCCCGCTGCCCGCCGCCATCGCGGCCTTTGCCGGACCCGAGCAGATGCATCGGGAGCGCACGCTGCTCGACCGCTGGGCCAGGATCTATTCACGCTTCAACGAGGTGTTGTCCGGAATCGTCATCGTGCGCAGCTTCGCCATGGAGGACGTGGAGAAGTCGCGCTTTCTCGGCGACGTCGCGGCCGCCAACCGGGTGGTGATCAAAGGCGTCGCCGTCGACGCCGGCTATGCCTCGGCCAGCAATCTCGCGGTTGCGCTGGCGCGGCTCGGCGGGCTGGCGCTCGGGGCTTATTTCGTCGTGCAGGGAGAAATCACGGTCGGTACCGTGGTTGCCTTCCTCGGCTATATCGGCGGCCTGTTCGGTCCGGTGCAGGGGTTGAGCGGCGTGTATTCCAGCTTGCGCAAGGCCTCCGTCTCGCTCGACGAGATCTTCGGCATCCTCAACGTCCAGGAACATCTCGGCGATTCCGCCGGCGCGATCGATCTGCCCGACGTCAAGGGCGAGGTCAGCTTCGAGAACGTGCATTTCCGCTACGAGCAGCCGCAGCGTCCGCTGCTGGATGGCCTGACGCTACGCGCCGCGCCCGGCGAGACGGTTGCCATCGTCGGGCCGAGCGGCTCCGGCAAGACGACGCTGATGGCGCTATTGATGCGCTTCTATGATCCGCTGGAAGGCCGCATCACCATCGACGGCCTCGATCTGCGCGGAATCAAGCAGAGCTCCCTGCGCCGGCACATCGGGGTCGTGCTCCAGGATCCGTTGCTGTTCAACGACAGCATCAAAGCCAACATCGCCTACGGCCGGCCGGACGCAACCGACGCCGAGATCGAGTCCGCGGCGAGGGCTGCGCATGCGCACGACTTCATCATGCGCCTGCCGGATGGTTACGAGACGCGCGTCGGCGAACGCGGCGGCCTGCTGTCGGTCGGCGAACGCCAGCGCATCACCATTGCGCGGGCGCTTCTGAAGAATCCGCCGATCCTGGTGCTGGACGAAGCGACCTCCGCACTCGATGCGGAATCGGAGGAAGCGGTTCAGACCGCAATCGAGCAGTTGGTCGCTGCACGCACCACTTTCGTGATCGCGCATCGGCTGTCGACGGTGGTCAATGCCGACCGCATCATCGTGCTGAAGGAGGGCCGCATCGTCGAATCCGGTCGTCATGGCGACTTGATGCGGCAGAACGGTTACTACGCCTCCCTGGTCCGCCGCCAGCACCGCGGGCTGATCGACAACGATATCGATCCCTCGGCCATTCCCGCGGCGGGATAAGCGAGCGAAGCTTCCTCTTTCCTTCAGGAACTTACCGGCATAGCCTGCGTTCCCTAGAGCTTGCGGTCCAATCCAGGCAAGGGGGATCCATGGTCAGGCTCGGTGTGGTGCGGGGCGCGCTCCCCGGGACGGAGGCGCCGTCGCGGCTGTGGCGGTTTTGTCGAAGCGCCGGAGGATATTGGCGCGGCAAAGGCTCTGGCCTTGCTTGGCTGGTCACCATCAGCATGGTTGCAGTGGTGCTTGCGAGCCTCGGCATCACCTACGGTCTCAACCTCTGGAATCGCCATTTCTACGACGCACTCGGCGCCAAGGATGCCGCCACCGCACTGCATCAGGCGGTGTTGTTTCCCCTGCTGGTCGGCCTCTATTTAGCGCTGTGCGTGTTCGCGATGTGGGCGCGCATGACCATGCAGCGCACCTGGCGCGCATGGCTGAACGCGCATCTCCTCGGCCGCTGGCTCGCGCACAGCCGCTTCTACAAGCTCGAACTCATCGGGGGAGACCACAAGAACCCCGAGCATCGCATCAACGATGACCTGCGCATCGCCACCGAAATGCCGGTGGATTTCGTGTCCGGGCTTGTCACCGCGCTGCTGTCGGCGGCGACTTTCATCGTCGTGCTCTGGAATGTCGGCGGCGCGCTCAGGCTCGAGGTCGGCGGCCATGTGCTCGACATTCCCGGCTTCCTGGTGGTCGCGGCCGTGCTTTACGCCCTGATCGTCAACGGTTCGATGCTGGGGGTGGCGTTCCGCTTCATTCCGCTGACCGAGCAGAAGAACCAGGCGGAGGCCGAATACCGCTACGCCCTGACCCGTGTGCGCGAGAATGCGGAGAGCATCGCTCTGCTCGGCGGCGCCGACGCCGAAGCCGAGCGGCTCGATCGTGGGTTCGGAACGGTGGTCGCGCGCTGGCTAGATCTCATGGGCCAGCACATGCGCGCCGTGATCGTGCAGCAAGGCAGCGCGCAGCTTTGCGGCGTCGTTCCGATCCTGTTGTGCCTGCCGCGCTATTTCGACGGCAGCATGTCGCTTGGTGCCATCATGCAGGTGGCCTCGGCCTTCACCATCGTCCAGCATGCGCTGAGCTGGTTCATGGAGAACTACACCAGGCTTGCCGACTGGACGGCATCTGCGCGGCGCGTCGGCGCCTTGATGCTTGCGATCGACGAGCTCGAAGCGGCGGAATCCGGGCGTGCCGCATGCATCGCGCACCGCGAGGACGGGCAGACGGCGCTGCACCTCAGGGATGTCGTCGTGGCGCTCGAGAACGGCACGCCGATCGTGCGCGGCGCAAATGTGAGCGTCAGGGCCGGCGAGCACGTGCTGATCGCAGGAGAGTCCGGCTGCGGCAAGAGTTCGCTGGTCCGCGCAATTGCGGGCTGCTGGCCCTGGGGCGGGGGCAGCATTACGCGGGCCTCGGGGCAGCGCGTGCAGGTCGTGCCGCAGCGTCCTTACATTCCGTTCGGTACGTTGCGCGATGCCATCACGTATCCACGGCCTTCCACCGAGATTGCGGGCGAGGAGCTGTCCCGGGTGCTTGTCCTGGCTGGCCTCGGTCAGTTCGCTGGCCGGCTCGATCATGTTGCGGCCTGGGATCGCACCTTGTCCGAAGGGGAGAAGCAGCGGCTGTCGATTGCGCGGCTGCTGCTGCATCGCCCCGACGTCATCGCGCTGGACGAGGCAACGTCGGCGCTGCATGTCCAGGGACAGGCCGAGCTGATGGCGGTGATCGCGCGCGAGCTGCCGCAGGCAACGATCATCAGCGTCGGGCACCGCCCCGAGCTCGAGGCCTATCATGACCGCAAGCTCACGATTTTGCGGCGGCCCGACGGTGCGGTGATCGCGGCCGATCAGCCGATCCATCGCGGCCTGGAGGCGGCCGAGTAGATAGCGGCTGCATCGTGTCCCGCCAATGGCGATTGCATGGCTGATCTCCTGCCTTACGCTGGCCGCGGCGGCCCCGAGCTGCTAACCATTGCCGCTTCGTTTGACCAAGGGATCACGGACCGAAGCAATGGACAATCGCAGCGACATCTGGCGTGGCATCGACACGATCAAGGGGCGTTTCATCGACCTCAGTGACAGGGTCTGGGGCATGCCCGAAGTCTGCTACACCGAGGCGCGCTCCGCCGCCGAGCATCTCGCTGAATTGCGCCACCAGGGTTTCCGCATCACCGAGAAGGTCGCGGGCATTCCGACGGCTGTGATGGGCGAATGGGGCGAGGGCGGTCCGGTCATCGCTTTCATGGGCGAGTATGACGCGCTGCCGGGCCTCAGCCAGGAGGCTGGAATTGCCGAGCACCGCCCGATCGAGACCGGTGGCCACGGCCATGGTTGCGGCCACAATCTGCTCGGCTCGGCGGCACTGCTCGCGGCGACCGCGGTCAAGGATTGGCTCGCCGAACACAAGGTGCCCGGTCGCGTGCGCTATTACGGCTGTCCGGCGGAAGAGGGCGGCGCCGCAAAGGCCTTCATGGTGCGCTCGGGCGCGTTCGAGGACGCTGATATTGCGATCACCTGGCATCCGCACAGCTTCTGGGAAGTCGCGGTGACGCCGTCGCTCGCCAATACCCGCGCCGACTTCATCTTCACCGGCCGCACCTCGCATGCGGCGGCCTCGCCCCACCTCGGCCGCTCCGCGCTCGACGCGGTCGAGCTGATGAATGTCGGTGTGAACTACATGCGCGAGCACATGCCGAGCGATGCGCGCGTGCATTACGCGCTGCTCGATACCGGCGGCATCGCGCCCAACGTGGTGCAGGCCCATGCGCGCGTGCGCTATTCCATTCGCGCGCGCGACCTTCCCGGCATGAACGAGCTGGTCGGGCGCGTCAGCAAGATCGCGGAAGGCGCGGCTTTGATGACCGAGACCAAGGTCGAGATGAAGATCATCTCCGCCGTCTCCAACATCCTGCCCAACACGCCGCTTGAGCAGGCGCTTCATCGGGTCATGGAAGAGCTCGGACCGCCGCATTTCGACGACACCGACAAGGGCTTTGCCAGCCAGATCCGCGGGACGCTGACCGACAAGGACATCGCGTCGGTCTATTACGCGATCGGCATGGAGCCGACCGATCGGCCGCTGGCCGACTTCCTGGTGCCGCTCGACGCCAAGCGCAACCCGCTGGTCGGCTCGACCGACGTCGGCGATGTGAGCTGGGTGGTGCCGACCGTGCAGGTTCACGCACCAACGGTTGCAATCGGCACGCCTTTCCACACCTGGCAGGTGGTGGCACAGGGCAAGAGCCCGCATGCCCACAAGGCAATGGTGCAGGCAGCCAAGGCCATGGCCGGCCTCGGCATCAAGGCGCTGACTGAACCGGAGCTGATCAAGGCTGCGAAGGCCGATCTGACGAAGCGGACCGCCAAGACGCCTTATGTCTGCCCGCTGCCGGACCACGTCGCGCCGCCGCTCAATATGTCCGTAGCGTAGAATTCCATCTCGATACTTCGTCTGATCTGAAGAACAAATTTTCCGCAGTGCAACTTGCTTTCCGGCGGATTTTGCCGCCGGAATGCCGAACTGTTGGGCTGCGAAACGAAGTTTTGCTCAACAGAAAGCCAGAAGACCGTTTGCATACACACGGTCGCAGTTGACGTGCGGCCTATTCAGTGTGCCATCTACGGCCAGTCAAAACCCGGCGGCCGTCCCGCGGCCGCCCGCATCCATACGGGAACCAGACGGGGGACAACCATGCTGGACAAAGAACTGCGTTCGATGATCGGTGACGTGAAGGACGGGCGGATGGATCGCCGCGCCTTCATCACGCGCATGGCCGCGGTCGGCCTCACCGCGCCGCTCGCCAACCAGCTCCTCTCGATCGGCGGCGTCGCCATGGCCCAGAGCCCCGCCCCCTATCCGCCGACCAAGCGTGGGGGTGGCGGTCCGCTCAAGCTGCTGTGGTGGCAGGGGCCGACCTTGCTCAATCCGCATTTCGCCACCGGCACCAAGGACCAGGACGGTTCGCGTCTGTTCTATGAGCCGCTCGCGAGCTGGGACGTCGACGGCAATCTCAATCCGATTCTCGCCGCCGAAATTCCGTCGACCGCGAATGGCGGTCTCGCAGCGGATGGCAAGTCGGTGACCTGGAAGATCAAGCCGGGCGTCAAATGGCATGACGGCAAACCGCTGACGGCCGACGATCTCGTGTTCACCTGGCAATACGCCAGCGATCCCGCTACAGCCGCCGTCTCCATCAGCACCTATGCCGACCTGACGGTCGAAAAGGTGGATGACCTGACCATCCGTATCCTGTTCAAGAATCCAACGCCGTTCTGGGCCAATGCCTTCGTCGGCGCATACGGCTGCGTCATCCCCAAACATCTGTTTGCGGAGTACAAGGGATCGAAATCCCGCGAGGCGCCGACCAACCTGGCCCCTGTCGGTACCGGCCCTTACACATTCGTCGAGTTCAAGCCGGGCGATCTGGTCCGCGGCAAACTCAATCCCGACTATCACATGCCCAATAGGCCGTATTTCGACACGATCGACATGAAGGGCGGCGGCGATGCCGTCTCCGCGGCACGCGCCGTGATCCAGACCGGAGAATTCGATTTCGCCTGGAACATGCAGGTCGAGGACGAGGTGCTGCTGCGCTTGGAGAAGGGCGGCAAAGGCAAGACGGTTTATGCCACCGGTGGCGACATCGAGTTCATCGCGATCAACTTCACCGACCCCAACACGGAAGTCGACGGAGAGCGATCGTCGATGAAGACCAAGCACCCGATCCTGTCGGATCCGAAGGTACGCAAGGCACTGGCACTCCTCGTCGACCGCGACTCGGTCAAGAAGGCGATTTACGGTCGCGCCGGACGCACCACGGCGAACTATCTCAACGGTCCCGAGAAGTTCGTCTCCAAGAACACCTCTTGGGAATTCAGCGTCGAGAAGGCGTCGAAGATGCTCGATGAGGCCGGCTGGAAAGTCGGTGCGGACGGCATCCGCGAGAAGGACGGAAAGAAGCTGAAGCTGCTCTACCAGACCTCGACCAACGGTCCTCGGCAGAAGACCCAGGCCATCGTCAAGCAGGCCTGTCAGAAAGCCGGGATCGACGTCGAACTCAAATCCGTCGTCGCCTCGGTGTTCTTCTCGTCCGACGTCGCCAACCCCGACACCTACTCGAAGTTCTATTCCGACATCGAGGAATTCCAGATTCCGATGACCCAACCGGATCCGGCCCTGCATATGAGGCGCTATGTCTCCGCCAATGTCGCCACCAAGGAGAACAAGTGGCAGGGCCCGAATTTCCCGCGTTATGTCAACAAGGAGTACGACGACGCGATTGCTGCGGCCGAGACCGAGACCGACCTGGTCAAGCGCGCGGCCCTCTACATCAAGTGCAATGACCTGTTGTGGCAGGATACCGTGTTCATTCCAGTGATGCACCGCCTGACCGTGGATGCCTGCTCCACCTCGCTGAAGCCGGTGGTCTCGGGCTGGGCCAACAGGACCGACAACATCCAGGACTGGTACCGGGAGGCTTGATCGTAGGCCCGGATCCTCCGCGATGAGCCAGTATGTCCTGCGCCGCCTTCTGATTGCCGTTCCGAGCCTGCTGGCGATTTCGCTTGTCCTGTTCGTCGTCCTGGCGCTTGCGCCAGGCGACCCCTTCAGCGACCTCGCGACCAACCCGAACGTGCCGCCCGAAGTGCAAGCCGCGCTTCGGGCGAAGTTCGGCCTCGATGATCCGATCTATCTCCGCTACCTGCACTGGCTCAACGCCATGCTGCACGGCGACTGGGGCTTTTCCTTCGTCAGCCGGATGAATGTCGACACGCTCATCCTGCAGCGCCTGCCGGCCACGCTCTATGTGATCGGCTCGGCGCAGATCCTGGCGCTGCTGATCGCGATTCCCGTCGGCGTCTATGCGGCGACGAAGCCCTATTCGCTGTTCGATCAGATCGCGAACACGCTCGCCTTCGTCGGCTTCTCGCTGCCGACCTTCTT
Organism: Bradyrhizobium sp. UFLA06-24; assembly: GCF_054967145.1. Classification (NCBI taxonomy): domain Bacteria; kingdom Pseudomonadati; phylum Pseudomonadota; class Alphaproteobacteria; order Hyphomicrobiales; family Nitrobacteraceae; genus Bradyrhizobium; species Bradyrhizobium sp. UFLA06-24. The sequence continues at coordinate 22,769 of NZ_JADFUE010000062.1, read as the reverse complement.
CACCGGCATCCTGTTCATCTTGATCTTCTCGGTCACGCTGGACTGGCTGCCTTTCGTCTATTCTACCGACATCAAGGCGACCGGCATCCACTGGGTGCTCGAGATGATCCGACAGGCGATCATGCCGGTGGCGGTGCTCGGCCTGTTTCAGGCGGCCTCGATGACGCGCTTTGTGCGCTCGGCGATGCTCGACGTCATCCGCCTCGACTACGTTACCACGGCGCGCGCCAAGGGCCTCGGCCAGACCAAGGTCATCGTCAAACATGTGATGCGCAACGCCATGATCCCCGTCGTCACTCTGATCGCGTTGCAGATGCCGGCGGTGTTCGGCGGCGCCATCGTCACCGAGCAGATATTCCGTATTCCCGGCATCGGCTCGCTCCTTATCTCCTCAATCCTTTCCAACGACACGCCGGTCGTGATGGCCGTCACCTTCGTCTTCGCGTGCCTCGTCGTGCTGTTCAATCTCATCGCGGACGTCCTTTATGGCTGGCTTGACCCTCGCATCTCCCTCCGCTGAGCGGGGCGTCTACTCGCCCTGGCGCGAGTCGTGGCGGCGCTACAGCCGCCACCGCCTCGCCGTCATCAGCGCCTTCCTGCTGCTCATTCTGATTCTGGCGGTGGTGGTCGGTCCCTTCATCTGGCGCGTCAAGATCAACGACATCGACATCGTAGCGGGCTTGCAGGGGCCCTCGCTCGCCCACCCCTTCGGCACCGACGATCTCGGCCAGGATATCCTGGCGCGCATGATCTATGGCGGGCGCATCTCGCTCGCAGTCGGATTGGCTGCAATGCTGGTGTCGGTGTTCATCGGCACGCTGATCGGCGCGCTGGCCGGCATGTCGCGCGGCGCGCTGGGGCACGGATTGATGTGGCTGACCGACCTCTTCCTGTCCTTGCCGCAACTGCCGCTGCTGCTGCTGCTGATCTATCTCTTCCGCGACGGGCTGAAGCAAGTGTTCGGGCCAGAGGGCGGCATCTTCATCCTGATCGTGCTCGTGATCGGCGGCCTGCGCTGGATGCCGGTGGCGCGTCTCGTCCGCGCCCAGTTCCTGTCGATCCGCGAGAAGGAGTTCGTAGAGGCCGCGCGTGCCCTCGGTGCGAGCCCGGTGCGACAGGTGGTGAGGCACATCCTGCCCAATGCGCTCGGTCCGGTGATCATCGCCGGCACCATCGACGTTGCCGCCGCGATCATCGCGGAATCGACGCTGTCCTTCCTCGGTCTCGGCTTTCCGCCTGATACCCCGACCTGGGGGCGGCTGCTGTTCGATGCCAAGGATTTTCTCGATATCGGCCCGCATTGGGCGCTGTTCCCGGGCGGCGCGATCTTCATCGCGGTGGTTGCCATCAACTTCATCGGCGACGGTCTGCGTGACGCGCTCGATGCGCGACGGGTGATCTGATGGCGCCGCTGCTCGAGATCAAGGGACTGAAGACCCACTTCTCCACCGATGACGGCATCCTGCAGGCCGTCGACGGCGTCGACATCACCATCAACAAGGGCGAGACGCTTTGCGTCGTCGGCGAATCCGGCTGCGGCAAGACCGTCACCGCGATGTCGATCCTGAAGCTGATCGCAATGCCGCCGGGCCGCATCGCGGCCGGCGAGATCATCTTCGAGGGTCGCGATCTGGTGCCGCTGACGAGCAACCAGCTCGACGAGATCAGGGCCAAGGAGATCGGCTTCATCTTCCAGGAGCCGATGACCTCGCTGAACCCGGTGCTCACCATCGGCGAGCAGATCGCCGAGAGCCTGCGCCGGCACGAGGCCGTGACCAGGAAGCAGGCGCTCGATCGGACCATCGAGATGCTGAAGCTGGTGCAGATCCCGAACGCCGAAGGCCGCGTGCACCATTATCCGCACCAGTTCTCCGGCGGCATGCGCCAGCGCGTGATGATCGCGATGGCGCTCGCCTGCAGGCCCAAGCTCGTCATCGCCGACGAGCCGACCACCGCGCTCGACGTCACCATCCAGGCGCAGATCCTCGACCTGCTCCAGGACATGAAGGAGCGCTTCGGCATGGCGGTGATGCTGATCACCCATGCCATGGGCGTCGTCGCCGAGACCGCGCAGCGCGTCGTCGTGATGTATGCAGGCAAGGTGGTGGAGGAGGCCGGCGTCGACGCTCTGTTCGCCGATCCGCGCCATCCCTATACGCAGGGCCTGATCCGCTCGATCCCGCGCATCGATCTCGACAGCGAGCACAAGACGCGGCTCGAGGCGATCGGCGGCTCGGTGCCGATCCTGATCAATCCGCCGGTCGGCTGCCGCTTCGCGCCGCGCTGCAAGTTCGCCATGAACGTCTGCATCGAGAAGGAGCCGCGGCTGCGCGAGATCACTCCCGGCCATCGCATGGCTTGTCATCTCGGCGATGCGCAAGTGGGAGGCGCGACATGAGCGAGCCCTTGCTCCGCGTCAGCGGTCTGAAGAAATATTTCCCCGTGCTCGGCGGCCTGCTGTCGCGCCAGGTCGGCAGCGTCTATGCGGTCGACGGGGTCTCGTTCTCGGTCAACCGTGGCGAAACGCTTGGCCTCGTCGGCGAATCCGGTTGCGGCAAGTCGACCACGGGGCGCTGCGTGCTGCGCCTGATCGAGCCGACCGACGGCGAAGTCGTGTTCGACGGCCAGGACGTGCGTCAGCTCGGCGGCAACGATCTGCGCGCGATGCGGCGGAACATGCAGCTCGTGTTCCAGGATCCGTTCGCATCGCTCAATCCGCGCATGACGGTCGGCTCGATCCTCGGCGAGGCCTTCACCATCCACAATCTCGCCTCCAGTGCCAAGGAGCGTGAGGAGCGCGCCGCAGGATTGCTGGTCAAGGTCGGCCTGAAGGCCGAGCATATGCGGCGCTATCCGCACGAATTCTCCGGCGGTCAGCGCCAGCGCATCGTGATCGCGCGGGCGCTCGCGGTCGAGCCCAAGCTGATCGTCTGCGACGAGCCGGTGTCCGCTCTCGATGTCTCGATCCAGGCGCAGGTCATCAATCTCCTGGAAGATCTCCAGGCCGAGATGAATCTCACCTATCTGTTCGTGGCGCACGACCTCTCGGTGGTCGAACACATCTCCGACCGGGTCGCGGTGATGTATCTCGGCCGCATCGTCGAGCTTGCGAAGGCGAGCGATCTCTATCGCAATCCGCAGCATCCCTACACGAAGGCGCTGCTCTCTGCGGTGCCGGTGCCCGATCCCAAGCTCAAGCGCAATCGCATCCGCCTCAAGGGCGACGTGCCGAGCCCGATGAAGCCGCCGTCGGGCTGCCATTTCCACACCCGCTGCCCGATCGCCCAGCCGCGCTGCGCCGAGGCCGCACCGGAGCTGAAGGAAGGCGCGGGCGGACATTTCGTGGCGTGCCATCTGGCCTGAGCTGACGCAAAGGGGAAAGGTATGAGCCAGGCACAGGATGCAACTCTCGGCGCGATTGATATGGCCGCGACGGATCGCGACGCGGCGGCGCGGCGGGCGCTGTGGGGGTCGGCGCTCGGCTACGCCATGGATGGGTTCGATCTTCTCATCCTCGGCTTCATGCTGACCGCGATTTCGAAAGATCTTCATCTCACGCAGCCGCAGGCGGCCTCGCTGGTGACGGGGACGCTGGTCGGCGCGGTGGTCGGCGGCTTTATCTTCGGCATGCTGTCGGACCGGCTTGGCCGCGTCCGGGTTCTGACCTGGAGCATCGTGCTGTTCGCGGTCTTCACCGGCCTATGCGCATTGGCGCAAGGCTATTGGGACCTGCTGACCTACCGGGCCATCGCCGGTATCGGTCTTGGCGGCGAATTCGGCATCGGCATGGCGCTGGTGGCCGAAGCGTGGCCTGCTGCCAAGCGCGCGCGGGCGACTTCCTATGTCGGGCTTGGCTGGCAGTTCGGCGTGCTCACGGCGGCGCTGGTGACGCCCGTCCTGTTGCCGATCATCGGCTGGCGCGGGATGTTTGCGCTCGGCGTGTTTCCGGCGGTGATCGCCTACGTGATCCGGCGCAAGCTGCACGAGCCTGACGTCTTCATCGCGCACAAGGCGAAGGCGGCAGATAGCGGCTCGTCGCTTCGCGCGCTCGTGGCCGACGCCGAGACGACCAGGATCGGCATGGGGATGATCATCCTCTGCTCGGTGCAGAACTTCGGCTATTACGGCATCATGATCTGGCTGCCGAATTATCTCTCGACGCGGTTCGGTTATGGCCTGACGCAATCGGCGGTCTGGACCGCAGTCACGATTGCCGGCATGGCGCTCGGCATTTTCCTGTTCGGCCATGCGGCCGATCGCTTCGGCCGCCGTGCGGCGTTCCTGACCTATATGCTCGGCGCGGCCGTCATGGTGGTGGTCTACTCGCAGCTGACGACGGCTGGTGCGCTGCTGGTCGGCGGGGCCGTAATGGGCTTCTTCGTCAACGGCATGCTCGGCGGCTACGGCGCGCTGATGAGCGAGCTTTATCCGACCGCGGCGCGCGCAACCGCTCAGAACGTGTTCTTCAACATCGGACGGGCGGTTGCAGGCTTCGGCCCGCTGGTGGTCGGCATCGTCAGCGCAGCCTACGGCTTTCCGACCGCGATCGCGGGGCTTGCGTTGCTCTACCTGATCGACATCGTATCGCTGCTCGTGCTGATCCCGGAGCGCCGCGGCGTCGATCTCGCCTGACGTCAAATTCGTTCACCCTTCCAGTGTGAAGCCGACGCGCAGCGTCACCTGGTAGTGACGCACGGCGCCGTTCTCGATGTGGCCGCGCGTCTGCACCACCTCGAACCATTTCATCTCGCGGACGGTCTTGGAGGCACGGCTGATCGCGTTCTTGATGGCGTCCTCGATCGAGCTTTCCGACGATCCCACCAGTTCCAGTATCTTGTAGACATGGTCCTTCTCGGCAGTGGCCATCGCGAGCCTCCCTCGGTTGCGCTGCGGCGTTTGCCGTCGCGTCGAGTCTGAACGGGCACCGGTCGATCCGGTTCCCCCGCGATACCTATGCGCGCGCGAAGCTTACGCGGGCTCGCCGTGCAGGCGGACTGCCGCGGGCCTAGCCTCGCGCCGCAGGACCCATAGCAGCATGGCGAGCACCGCCATCAGCGCGAATCCTCCGACGGCCGGCGTCAGGGAGCGCTCCAGGCCGCCCGCAGCGACGTTCTCTGCGGACAGTCGCGCCGACTGCAGCAGCCCGTAGGCGTTGGCCAGCAGGAGGAGGGCGTAGATCGCGCCGCGCTGGCGCGGGCTTGCCAGGCCGGCAAGGTCGGGAATGAGCAGCGCAAGCCCGATCCCGACGATCGGCAGGTCATAGTCATAGGCGTAGGGGCTGATCATCACGGACGCGACCGCGACAATGCCGAGCGCGAAGCGGGTCGACGGTCCGCGCGCGATCGCAAACGCGACGGCGACGAGCGCCAAGACCGCCGTGGCCACCTGTCCCCAGAACGCGCCGGCAGGCGGCAGGCCGGCCGTGTACAAGGCCGCGTAAGCCGAGATCATCCGGAACAGCTGATAACGGCCTTCCTCGAGATAGCTGGCGGCTTCGTGGATGCTGCCGAGCCAGGCGAGCCAGATCTGCGGACCGAAGGCGAGGGTGCAGGCGAGCGAACTTGCGATCACGACGATTGCGGCGGTCAGCACCGCCGGCCAGCGGCGCGTCAGCAGCATGTAGATGCCGGCTGCAATGGCGAGGTGAGGCTTGATGACCATGAGGCCGAGCGCGAGGCCTGACAGCACCGGCCGTCGCTCCGCGTTGATGCAGACCAGCCCGATCAGCGCGCCGGTCAAAAGCCCGTTCTGGCCGATACCGATCGTGATTGCGATGGCCGGAAAAAAGACGACGAGCACGAGGGCGAAATTGCGTCCCGCGACGACGCGCAGCGTCATCAGATAGGCAGCCAATGTGATCGTCGTGAAGAGAAAATAGGCGGCCCAGCCCGGCAGGAATGCGAGGGGTGCAACGAGGAGGTCGAATTGCGGCGGGTAGGTCCAGGGCATGACACCGGTGGTGCCGCCTGCGGCCGCCATCTGCATCTTCGTGAACGAGGCGAACTGATAGGCCAGATCGAGATCGCCGAGCCAGATCCGCTGCGCGACAATGTGGAAGGCGCCGAAGTCCGCGGTCTGGCCGCCGTACCAGAGGCCGCCTTCGAAGAAGCGCAACGTCTTGAAAGCGAGGATGGCCAGCAGCAGCGCAAGGATGGCGCAGACATAGATCGCCCGTCTCCGCGGCGAGGCCTGGATCTGCTCCAATGTAGCGGTGAGCATCGGTTTGCTAATCTCTCGGGGACGGCATGGCGCCGATCCGCCGGTGAGATTGCGGATTGAATCTTAAGGTCCGGTAACGAAACGCTAAGGATTCGGCAGCGCCACCCGTCCTTGCCCGGCTATGGATCCAGCTCCGTATCCCAGTAGAGATAGTCCAGCCAGCTGTCGTGCAGATAGTTCGGCGGAAACAGGCGGCCGTTGCGGTGGAGCTGGTGCACGGTCGGCGCGAATGCGTTCTGGCGCGGAAACATCTTGGCCTGTGCGGGCGTGAGATTGCCCTTGCGCAGGTTACAGGGCGAGCACGCCGCGACCACATTCTCCCAGGTGGTCTGGCCGCCTTTGCTGCGCGGGATGATGTGATCGAAAGTGAGGTCTTCGGGCGAGCCGCAATATTGGCAGGCGAAACGATCGCGCAGGAAGACGTTGAACCGGGTGAAGGCGGGATGGGTGGTCGGCTTGACGAAGGATTTGAGCGAGACCACGCTCGGCAGCTGCATTTGCAGCGTGGGACTGTGAACCGCCTGATCGTAATGGGCTACGATATTGACGCGGTCGAGGAACACCGCCTTGATCGCGTCCTGCCACGACCACAGAGACAGTGGGTAGTAACTCAGCGGCCGGAAGTCCGCATTCAGCACCAACACCGGCCAACTGCCTTGCGAGACATGTGCGTTCAAGTAACGCTCCCGGCCTCCAATATACGCTGCGAAGCAGCATGTACTGACATACTACATGCAGCGTGACGGGATTGTGAAGCCCGTTGAGCGACTTATTCAGGCGCAAGCAATGCGGCGGCGGGGTGGCAAAGCGCTTAAAAACCACGTGATGTCAGGACGGACGCTGGCCACATCGGAACCACGGGGGCGGCCGCCGGTACTTTATTCCCGAACTCGCTCCAGCTTCTGCAAGCACCGCATCGCGCGCACCAATGAGGGCGGGCTCAAGCGGTGTGCGCCTCACGTGGCAGGATCCCTTCCTCGATCGCCTTGATCTGCAGCGCGAGGAATTTCGAGTTGATGCGGCATTGGGCAAGGCTGCCGGCGATGAACCACAGGCCGGGCTGCTCCGTGCGCGCGTACATGTTGCGCAGCTCAAAACCGTCGCCAAAGCCCCAGATCGGGCCGACACGGTCGGCGACGGCATCGCCGAACAGCTTTCGCACCAGATATTCCTGCGTCTTGTAGCCGGTGGCGAGCACGATGAGATCAGCCGGAATGGCGCTACCATCCTTCATCTGCAGGCCATCGGCCGTGAAGCTCTCGATGTCCCCGAACTGCTTCAGCTTGATCGCACCCTCGACGATCAGGTTGGAGCAGCCGACGTTGAAATAGTAACCACCGCCGCGGGTGAGGTATTTGAACTGCCAGCCGGTGCCGGCCTCGCCGAAGTCGAGTCTGAAGCCGACGCGGCGGAGGCCATCGAGCAGTTCCTTGTCGAGTTCCTTCGACTGCTCGGTCAGCATCACATGCGTCTTCCTGGCGAGCGGCGTCGGCATCGAGGCTGCGATCAGATCGTTATCCTCCAGCGTCCCCTCGTTGTATGTCGCATAAGCCAGCTGCGCCGACGGCTCGATATTGGTGACGAGTGTCGGCGAGCGTTGCACCAGGATTACCTCGGCGCCGCTGGAATAGAGATCCTGCGCGATATCGTGACCACTGTTGCCGGTGCCGATGACGACGGCGCGCTTGCCGGTCCAGTTCTCGCCATCCTCGTAGCGGCTCGAGTGCACGAGTATACCCTTGAAGCGATCCAGGGTCGGAATGTCGGGGATGTTCGCGATGCCGCTGACGCCGGTCGCCATCACCACATGGCGCGGATGCATGGTGCGCTTGCTGCCGTCGGCGCGGCGCAGCGTCACCGTCCAGTGGCCCTTGGCCTCGTCATAGGTGCCGCCTTCGAACTCGGTGCCGGTCCAGAAATTCAGCTCCATCGCATCGACGTAAGCTTCGAACCAGTTGGCGAGCTTGTCCTTTGGGATGTAGGTCGGCCAGCTCGGCGGGAACGGCATGTAGGGCATGTGATTGACCTGCACCTGGTTGTGCAGGGTGAGCGCGTGATAGCGCTTGCGCCAGACGTCGCCGATCCGCGGCCATCGATCGATGATCAGGGTATCGACCTGCAGCTGCTTCAGCCGCGCTGCGATTGCAAGTCCGGCCTGGCCGCCGCCGACCACAAGCACGACCGGATCGCGATCGGCATAGTTGCGCGAGGCCTCGCGCAGATCGTGCCAGTTCGGCCCGCGAAAGTCGCGCGAATAGGCCTGTCCCCGCGGCCGAAATGTGCCGAGCTGTTCTTCGAACTCCTTGAGCTCCTCGAGCGCTGTGAGCAGCGTCCATGCCTTCAGGTGGTTGCCATCGGCGGCATCGGGCGCGAGACGCACGATGCCGCTGCCGCGGCCAATAGCGGTCTCGAAACTGAAGATCGCCTCGATCGTGTTCGTGCCGGCGCGGCGCACCCAACGCGGTGCGGCGCGGTTCGCCGAGATCCTCAACCTCGCCGGCACAGCCATGGGCGCGAGCGTGGCCAGCGCCCGTGCAATCGTCTCGCGGCCGGCAAGCGTTTGCAGGTTCCAGCTCAGCGCGAGAGCGTCGCGCCAAAAGCTCTCTGCAAGGAAGAGTCGGTCCAGCGCCCCACCATCCGGCTTGCCCAGCGTGCGCTCGAGCTCATCGAGCCAGGCTTGCGCGACGGCGGAAATATCCTCGGTCTTGTCCAGCATGCGCGACCTCGTGGCCGTCTTCGCGGCGTTTCCCTGAAGTCGAGGCTATACCGGATCAGTCCACGTCAACAGCGCTTTGCCGGTGCGCGCCTGCATGTCGCCCTGCTCAGGCGGAATAGGCTCTGGTCATGTCGACAGCACGCCCTCGCGCTTTTTGACCGCGCGGTAGTAGCTCCACCATAGATGCGCCGCGGCGCCGCGCAGGGGGCGCCAGGGTTCGGCGAGCGGCGCCATCTGCTTTTCCGTCGGCCGCGTCTTCAGATCGAATCCGATCTTGATGCCCTCCTGCACCGCGAGATCGCCGGCCGGCCAGGCATCGCCGTGGCCGAGGCAAAACAAGAGATAGACGTCGGCCGTCCAAGGTCCGATGCCCGGCAGTGAGATCAGCGTGTGATGTGCAGCGTCGGCGTCTTCTTCGGCGAGCACCTCGAGATTCAGCCGCTCGGCGATGATCTCGCGCGCGAGATGTTTCAGCGTCTTGATCTTGGCCGCGGAGAGGCCGAGCCGCCCCAAACGGTCGGTGCGGGCGCGTCGCACCGCCTCATGGTCGAACGGATCGAACGCGGCCGACAGCCGCCCCCAGATCGCGGCCGCGCTTGCGGTCGAAAGCTGCTGCCCGCAGACGATATGGGCAAGCCCGGCAAAGCCCGGCTCACGCCGCCGCAACGCCGGCATGCCCGCGATCTCCAGCACGGGCTTGAGGCGCGGATCGCGCCTGACCAGTGTGTGGATCGCTTCTTCGAGGTCAGACTGGGTCTGGAGGTGGATGGTCATTGCAATTCGGTCAGCTCTCTCCGACGTCATGGCCGGGCTTGACCGGCTTGACCCGGCCTCGAATATCTTACTCCGTCTTTCCGGGGCGATGCGACTGGATCGCGCACAGCGCGACGCCGGAGCATCGAACCCGGAATCTCGAGATTCTCAGGAGCGCAATCGCGCTCCACGTTCGTCCTGTCGACCGCCCCGGAATGACGGCTGCGCGCTCAGGCCCGGCCATGACGAGATTCACTTGATGGTACCACCCGTTTTCCGATTTGCCCCCAGCCCCAACGGTTACCTGCATCTCGGCCACGCTTATTCGGCGCTACTGAACTTCGGCCGCGCGCGCGAGACCGGCGGACGGCTGTTGCTGCGGATCGAAGATATCGATGCAACACGCTGCCGGCCGGAATATGAGACAGCCATCTACGAGGACCTCGCCTGGCTGGGAATCACCTGGAATGTGCCGGTGCGGCGACAGTCGGAGCATCTGGCCGATTATCGCGCCGCGCTGGAAAAACTCTCCGCGCTCGGGCTCGTCTATCCCGCCTTCGAAAGCCGCGCCGAGATCGCAAGGCTTGTCTCGGCGCGTGAGGCGGATGGCCCGTGGCCGCGCGATCCCGATGGCGCTCCACTCTATCCGGGCAATGCCCGGTCGCTCTCCACGGACGAGCGCCGCCGAATGATCGCTTCAGGCGCGCCTTACGCATTGCGTCTCGACATGGCAGCGGCCTGCGGGCGCGTCGCCGGCCTGACTTGGAACGAGTTGGGCGAGGACCCGGATGGCGAGCGCGGTAGGGTCGCCGCGCGCCCCGAGGTGTGGGGCGACGTCATTCTTGCCCGCAAGGAGACGCCGACCAGCTACCATCTATCCGTGGTGCTCGATGATGCGCTTCAGGGCGTGAGCGAGATCGTGCGCGGCCAGGACCTGTTTCACGCCACCTCGGTGCACCGCCTGCTCCAGGCCCTGCTTGGGCTGCCTGAGCCTGCCTACCGCCATCACCGCCTGATTCGCGATGGCGAGGGGCGGAAGCTGTCGAAATCGGATCAGGCGACCGGTCTGCGCGAACTGCGCGCAGCCGGGGTGACGCCGGCCGGCATCTGCCAGTTGGTGGGATTAGGTCAAGTTTCTCTGGGGGTTAGCCAAACGCCGCCGTGACTCCAGGGGTTCCCCCGTGCCATGCTCAGCCAATAGTCCGGGGTTCGAAGCGGGTACTTCGAAGGGAATTTATGGCGGCGAAAACGCGCCCAGCACGCACCATGCGGACGTCGAGGCGGGCCCCTGGAAAGGGGGCTCGGCCAGCCGGCAAGGTGCGCAAGCGCAGCACCAAGGCGGTTGCACCCGACGTGGTCCAGGCCGCGCTGGCGGCCTTTGCCCACGAGGTCCGTACACCCCTGACCGGCATTCTGGCGATCAGCGACCTGCTGTCGACTTCAGATCTGGGGGAGCGGGAACGGCGCTGGGCCGACACGATCAAGGCCGGTGCCGAGCATCTGGCCAACCTCGCCACGCTGTTCGTCGATGCTGCCAAGACCGGAAACAGGGCGGCCAAGGCCGGCGGGATACTGCGTCAGGATCTGTTCGACCTGCGGGCGCTCGCCCGCAGCACCGGCGATTCGCTGGCTGGGCGCGCCGCCGCCAAAGGTCTCCAGGCTGAAGTCGAGATCTCCGACAAGCTTCCGGGCCTCGTGGTCGGTGATCCCGTCCGCCTCCGCGCTGCGCTCGAGAACCTGATCGACAATGCAGTCAAATTCACCGAGCAGGGCGGCGTGGCGATCTCGGCGGTGCCCTGGAGTTCCAAGGGCAGGGCAGGCAGCACTGCCAAGGCCAGGGATAAACGCCGGGTCGGTGTCGCCTTCTCGATCTCCGACAGCGGCATCGGCCTGACCATGGCCGAGATCAAGCGGCTGTTTCGTCCGTTCACGCAGGCCAATGTCACCATCGCTTCGCGCTTCGGCGGCGCAGGGCTCGGTTTGTCCTCGGTGAAGCAGCTGGCCCGCGCGATGGGCGGCGATATCACGGTCGCGCCGCGCCGTGGGGGCGGCGCCACTTTCACGCTGACGGTCACGCTCGACGCGGCAGGGCCGGCGAAGCCGCGAAAGCCCGATGGAGACGAGGCCGACGCGCTGGTGTCGCTACGCGTGCTCAGCGTCGAGGACAATCCGTTCGGCCGTGTCGTGCTCAACACGATCTTGACCGAGCTCGGACATCATGCCGAGTTCATCGGGCGCGGCGAGGATGTGGTCGGCCGGCTTACGCAAGGCGGCTTCGACGCGGTGCTGATGGACATGGTGTTGCCGGGGATCGACGGCGTCGAGGCTATCCGGCGGATCCGCAAGATGCAGATGCCGCTGGCTCAGATCCCGATCATCGGCGTGTCCGGCCGCGGCGAGGACGAGGCGGCCTCGCGCGAGGCCGGCGCCGACGCCTTCCTGCTCAAGCCTGTGTCTCCGCGGGCTTTAGCGACTGCGCTGCTTGAAGCGACACGCCGTGAGGAAGCCGTGACTTGATGATCGCAGCGTTGAGCTCGCCGCCGTAAACGAAGATCGCGGCGATGAAATACAGGAACACCAGCGCGATGATCACCGAGGCAAGCCCCGCATACATCGTGACGTAATTGTTGGCGAAGCGCGCCAGATACTGGCCGAACACGACGCCTGAGATCAGCGATGCCACCATGGTGAAGACGATGCCGGGCAGGATCTGGAGGAAGCTGCGGCGCCCCGCCGGCAACCAGGCATGCAGGATGAACAGCGCCACCACCAGCGCGCCGATGGTGATGCCGTAGCGCAACCAGGTCAAGATGCTCTCGTTGGATTCGACGAACAGCGGAATGTGTCGCCGCGCCGCCTCGATGATGAGCGGGCCGAGCACGATCAGGAACGCCATGGCGAGCGCCGTGAAGGCGGCGACCAGCGTGTAGCCGATCGACTCCAGCCGCAGCCAATACCAGCGCCGCATCTCCACCACCGCATAGGCGCGGTTGAGCGCGACCCTGAGTGCCTCGACGCCGTTCGAGGCAAAATAGACCGATAGCACTGCGCCGACGGTCAGCACGCCGGAGCGGGTGGTGGTCAGCACGTCGTGGACTTCGCCCGAAATCGAATCGGCGACCTGCTTGGGCCAGACCTGAAGCATCAGGCTGGCGGCCTGGTCGGCGAGCTCCTTGGAGCCGAAGAAGCCGGCCAGCGACGTCAGCACGATCAGGAACGGGAAGAGCGCCATCAGCGTCGACAGCGCGATGTGGCTCGCGATCGCCCAGCCGTCGTCGGCGAGGAATGTGTAGAAGGCGTCCTCCACGACGCAGTAGATGGTGCGGATGGCTTTCACGGCGTGCCCCAGAGCAATGTTGCTCTTGCTCCGCTTGCGGCCTGCCTTCGCCTCGCCCCGCTTGCGGGGAGAGTCCCCCTCACCCGCCGCGCGTGCCGCGCGCCGGCCTCTCCCCGCAAGCGGGGCGAGGCGAACAGGATGAGGCATGCGCGCAAATCGGAAATCATGCCTCCAGCTTCTGATATTCTCGGCCCAAAAGCCAGATCGCGAAGCGCCTCGCCGTCATTCCGGGGCGCGCGCAAGCGCGAGCCCGGAATCCATTGGCCGCGACGCAATTGGAGGAATGGATTCCGGGCTCGATGCCTCGCATCGCCCAGGAATGACGGTGGTGAGAGATGGCGCACCGCCGCACACGGTGTTATCACCCCCAAATGGCATCTCTCCTTGGTACTTTCATCCTGCCGATTGCTGTGGCCGCCGTGGCGGTGGTGCTGCTGCTCGGCCTCGTCAACATGATGCGTGGCGGCTCGCCCAACACCTCGCAGAAACTGATGCGCTGGCGCGTGCTGCTTCAGTTCGTGGCCATCGTCATCGCCATGATCGCGGTCTGGGCGATGGGGCGCTGAACATGGTCGTGCTCAACCGCATCTATACCAAAACCGGTGACGACGGCACGACAGCGCTCGGAACCGGTGAGCGCCGTCCGAAATATGATTTGCGTATCGCCGCCTACGGCACGGTCGACGAGACCAACGCCGCGATCGGTGTGGTGCGCCTTCACACCAAGGATGCGCCCGATCTCGATGCCATGCTCGGCCGCATCCAGAACGATTTGTTCGATCTCGGCGCCGATCTTGCGGTGCCCGAACGGGAAGGCAAGGCGGAACGACTGCGGGTGGTGGCGAGCCAGGTCGAGCGGCTCGAGCACGACATCGATGCGCTCAACGACAAGCTCGCGCCGCTCACCTCTTTCGTGCTTCCGGGAGGAACGCCGGCCGCCGCCTACCTCCATGTCGCCCGCACGATTTGCCGCAGGGCGGAACGCGTGATGGTGGAACTGGCTGCCCAACCCGGCGAGTCCGTGGGCGCCGCTGGCATTCAATATATGAATCGCCTCTCGGACTTCCTGTTCGTGGCCAGCCGCACCGCTAACCATAACGGCGCCGGCGACGTGCTCTGGGTTCCGGGGCAGAACCGCTGAGCCCGGGGGCGCGGACCCCATTGAGATCAGCACTCCTGGGGCCTAAAAATAGACCCCTTCGCGCGTTGACCGGGCCGGATCAGGCCTTTAGGTTCCGCGCCAGTTGAATAACCCCCCTCCCAAATTGTGTGAAAGAGGATCGATGAAGGTCTTAGTGCCGGTAAAGCGGGTGGTCGATTACAACGTCAAGGTTCGCGTCAAGGGCGACGGATCGGGCGTTGAACTCGCCAACGTCAAGATGTCCATGAATCCGTTCGACGAGATCGCGGTCGAGGAAGCGCTGCGCTTGAAGGAAGCCGGCAAGGCGACCGAAGTCGTGGTGGTCTCCATTGGACCGGCGCAGGCGTCGGAGACGATCCGCACGGGTCTGGCCATGGGCGCCGATCGCGGCATCCTTGTGAAGGCCGAGGGCACCGTCGAGCCGCTCGCGGTCGCCAAGATCCTGAAGAAGGTTGCTGAAGAAGAGCAGCCCGGCCTGATCATCCTCGGCAAGCAGGCGATCGACGACGACTCGAACCAAACAGGCCAGATGCTGGCCGCGCTGCTCGGCTGGTCGCAAGCGACCTTCGCCTCGAAGCTCGAGGTCGAAGGAAGCGACTTCAAGGTCACGCGCGAAGTCGACGGCGGCCTGCAGACCGTGAAGCTGAAGGGACCTGCGATCGTCACCACCGATCTTCGCCTCAACGAGCCGCGCTATGCTTCTCTGCCGAACATCATGAAGGCCAAGAAGAAGCCGATCGCGGAGAAGACCGTCGCCGATACCGGCGTCGATGTCACCGCGCGCCTCGAGGTTCTCAAGACGACTGAACCGGCCGGCCGCAAGGCAGGCGTCAAGGTCAAGGACGTCGCCGAGTTGGTGTCGAAACTCAAGAACGAAGCCGGGGTGCTCTGATGACGACGCTTCTGATTGCCGAACACGACAACGCCTCGCTCAAGGATGCGACCAACAAGGCCCTGACCGCGGCCGCCGCGCTCGGCGCTGATGTCGAAATCCTGGTCGCCGGCCAGAACGCCAAGGCCGCGGCGGATGCCGCTGCCAAGCTCGCTGGCGTCAAGAAGGTGCTGCTCGCCGAGGGCGAGACCTACGCGCACGATCTCGCCGAGCCGCTGGCCGCGCTGATCGTCTCGCTGGCTCCGTCCTATGACGCCATCGTCGCGCCCGCGACCTCGCGCTTCAAGAACGTGATGCCGCGCGTCGCCGCCCTGCTCGACGTCATGCAGGTCTCGGAGATCATCAAGGTGGTCGCGCCCGACACCTATGAGCGTCCGATCTATGCCGGCAATGCCATCCAGACGGTGAAGTCGAAGGACCCCAAGAAGGTCATCACGGTCCGCACCTCGACCTTCGCCGCTGCCGGCGAGGGTGGCAGCGCGCCGGTCGAGACCGTTGCGGCGGCCGCCGACCCGGCCCTGTCGACCTTCGTCGGCGAGGAAGTCGCCAAGAGCGACCGTCCGGAGCTGACCTCGGCCAAGATCATCGTCTCCGGCGGCCGTGCCATGCAGAGCCGTGAGAACTTCGCCAAGTACATCGAGCCGCTCGCCGACAAGCTCGGCGCCGGCGTCGGTGCCTCGCGCGCGGCGGTCGACGCCGGCTATGCGCCGAACGACTGGCAGGTCGGCCAGACCGGCAAGGTGGTGGCCCCCGAGCTCTATGTCGCGGTGGGCATTTCCGGCGCGATCCAGCATCTGGCCGGCATGAAGGACTCCAAGGTGATCGTCGCGATCAACAAGGACGAGGACGCGCCGATCTTCCAGGTCGCCGATTACGGCCTGGTCGCCGACCTCTACCAGGCGGTTCCTGAGCTGACCGCCGAACTCGCCAAGCTCGGCAAGTAAAAGCCGTTCAAAACACCGGCCGGAGGTATAAACTCCGGCCGGTGTTTCATTTCTGAGGCGTTTTCTTTGGCGTGGGGCGCGCCTGGAAGGCGATCCAATCTAGGTTTCGAGCCAGGATTCTGATCTAATCGAGTTTCTGATTGGATTGGTCCTCCCGGCTCAGGGGATCAGGCAGGGCGCGATATGCGCGCCGTTCCGGTGGATGACATTATGGCGGCAGTAATCAAGAAGATCGGCGTAATCGGCGCGGGTCAGATGGGAAATGGCATCGCGCATGTCGCGGCCTTGGCCGGTTTCGACGTGGTGCTCAACGACATCTCGGCCGACCGCCTCAAGTCCGGCATGGCCACCATCAACGGCAATCTGGCGCGTCAGGTCTCGAAGAAGGCCGTTACCGAGGACGACAAGGCGAAGGCGGTTGCGCGGATCAAGCTTGCCGAGAAGCTGGACGACCTCGCCGATTGCGATCTCGTGATCGAGACGGCGGTCGAGAAGGAAGAGGTCAAGCGCAAGATCTTCCACGACCTTTGCGCGATCCTGAAGCCTGAGGCGATCGTCGCCTCCGACACGTCCTCGATCTCGATCACCCGTCTTGCCGCCGCCACCGACCGGCCCGAGCGCTTCATCGGCATTCACTTCATGAATCCGGTGCCGCTGATGGAGCTGGTGGAGTTGATCCGCGGCATTGCCACCGACGATTCCACCTTCGAGGCTTCCAAGGAATTCGTCGCCAAGCTCGGCAAGCAGGTCGCGGTTTCCGAGGATTTCCCGGCCTTCATCGTCAACCGCATCCTGCTGCCGATGATCAATGAGGCGATCTACACGCTGTACGAAGGCGTCGGCAACGTCGAGGCGATCGACGCGGCGATGAAGCTCGGCGCGCACCATCCGATGGGCCCGCTGGAGCTGGCCGATTTCATTGGTCTCGATACCTGCCTGTCGATCATGCAGGTCCTGCATGAGGGGCTCGCCGACTCCAAATACCGGCCATGCCCGCTGCTGGTGAAATACGTCGAGGCGGGCTGGCTCGGCCGCAAGACCCAGCGCGGCTTCTACGATTACCGCGGCGCCAAGCCGGTTCCGACAAGATAAAGCGGCGGTGCCCCAGGGTGGGCAAAGGCGCAACGCGCCGTGCCCACGATCTTTCAAATCATGCGTTGGAATTGGTGGGCACGCTACGCTTTGCCCACCCTGCGGCTCCTCGGCGGTGGGTCCGCTAACGTGACAATTCATGTCCCGTTAACTCCTCGCCTCTAGGTTACAGCCGGTACGAGGGTTCGCGTAATGGACATGATGGCGATGGTCAGCAGCATGCTGGCCGCTCAACAAGGCGCGCTGCAATCGAATATCGCAGCGACCGTGACGAAGCAGAACATGGATATGGAGAAATCCACGGTCCTGACGCTGCTGGGCGCCGGTCAGCCTTCCCTTGCCAATGTCGGCCCCGGCGTCGGCGGCAACCTGAACGTCACCGCCTGAACCTCCCTAAAGCGACGCGGCGGCCGGCCCGAGCGCGGCCCGGATCAGCTTGAGCGCGTCGTCGCTCGCCCATTCCGCCGGTCCCGCGATCGTCGCGATCTCGCATCCCTGCGGGTCGACCAGCACCGAAGTCGGCATTCCCAAGGCCCGGCCTATAGACTTAAGATCCTGGAAAACCTTGGCTTTCTGGTCGTTGAAATAGCCGAGGCGGGTCAGATTGGCCTCTTTCAGGAAGGTCTTGGGCTTCTCGGGATCGCGGGTGTCGATATTGATCGCCACCACCTCGAAATTGGGGCCCGCCAGCTTGGCCTGGAGCTGGTCCAGCGCCGGCATCTCTTTTCGACACGGGACGCA
The DNA here is from genome assembly GCF_054967145.1 of Bradyrhizobium sp. UFLA06-24. Taxonomy (NCBI): domain Bacteria; kingdom Pseudomonadati; phylum Pseudomonadota; class Alphaproteobacteria; order Hyphomicrobiales; family Nitrobacteraceae; genus Bradyrhizobium; species Bradyrhizobium sp. UFLA06-24. The sequence continues at coordinate 4,934 of NZ_JADFUE010000062.1, read as the reverse complement.
CCAGGTCGCCCAGAGATTCACCAGCACCGTCTTGCCGCGGAAATCCGACAACTTTTTGGGCTTGCCGTCACCGTCCTCGAAAGTGAGATCGGGCAGCTTCAGGGGTGCGCTTGCCATGGTCAGCGCCGCCACCTCGCCATGGGCGAGCGGGGCAATCCTTTGTGCCGTCGCGACGGCCGGTTTGCAGGTCGGATCCCCTGATGGCGTCCGGCTCAGGCCCAGCCCGTACAGCGCGGCAAAGCCGGCCAGGCCGCCGACCACCACCGTGGCGATGACGATCGGGATCCGGCGTGTGGCGGAGGGTTTGGGGTCGAGCATATCGTTTGTCATCCGGTCGCAGATATGGCTATCAGGGGCCTCTTAATACGGCTGGCCTTCGCCAGCAAACGTGCGGCAAATCAAGGCGCGAGCAGGGGATCATGAGCAACAAGATGTGGGGCGGCCGGTTCTCGGAACGTCCCGACGAGATCATGGAAGAGATCAACGTCTCCATCGACGTCGATCGTCACCTCTTCGCCCAGGACATTGCCGCATCCAAGGCGCACGCCGCGATGCTTGCCGCGAACGGCATCATCACCGCCTCTGATGCGAAAAATATCGGCAAGGGTCTAGACACGATTTTGTCAGAGATCGGCAAGGGTGGCTTCGAGTTCAAGCGCGCGCTCGAGGACATTCACATGAATGTCGAGAGTCGCCTGTCCGAGCTGATCGGTCCCGCCGCCGGCCGCCTGCACACCGCCCGCTCGCGCAACGACCAGGTCGCGACCGATTTCCGTCTCTACGTCCGCGACATTATCGACGAGACCGATGCGGCTCTCGCCGCGTTCCAGCAGGCGCTGGTGGAACGCGCGCTGGAGCATGCCGGCACCGTGATGCCCGGCTTCACCCATCTGCAGACCGCGCAGCCCGTCACTTTCGGTCACCATCTGCTCGCCTATGTCGAGATGGCCGCGCGCGATCGCGGCCGCTTTCAGGATGCCCGCAAGCGGCTCAACGAATCCCCGCTGGGCGCTGCCGCGCTCGCCGGCACCTCGTTCCCGATCGACCGTCATGCCACCGCGAAGGCGTTGGGATTCGATCGGCCGATGGCGAACTCGCTCGACGCCGTCTCCGACCGCGACTTCGTGCTGGAGACCTTGTCGGCGGCCTCGATCTGCGCCGTGCACATGTCGCGCTTCGCCGAAGAGATCGTGATCTGGACCTCGCCGCTGGTCGGCCTTGTCAGGCTCAGCGACAAGTTCACGACGGGATCCTCGATCATGCCGCAGAAGCGCAATCCCGATGCGGCCGAGCTGGTGCGCGCCAAGACCGGCCGCGTCATCGGCGCGCTCAATGGTCTTTTGATCGTGATGAAAGGTCTGCCGCTCGCCTATCAAAAGGACATGCAGGAGGACAAGCAAGGCGCCATGGAGGGCTTTGCCGCGCTGTCGCTGGCGATCCGCGCCATGACCGGCATGGTCCGCGACCTCGTTCCGGACGAGGCGAAGATGAAGGCGGCCGCGGGGGAGGGTTATGCCACCGCGACCGATCTCGCCGATTGGCTGGTGCGGACGCTGAAAATGCCCTTCCGCGAGGCCCACCACGTCACCGGCCGCATCGTCGCCAAGGCCGCCGAGGGCGGCGTGGCGCTGCACGAGCTGCCCCTGCAGGAGATGCAGGCGATCGAGCCCAAGATCACCAAGGACGTGCTTGGCGTACTCTCGGTCGAATCGTCGGTGAAGAGCCGCACCAGCTTCGGCGGCACCGCGCCGAAGAACGTGATGTCGCAGGCAAAGAGCTGGCTGAAGCGGCTGGAAAAAGAGCGAAAATTGGGCTGAAGGCAAAATTTCGCTTATGTTTCATGGTCATCCGGCTCTCGCCAGAGCGCGCCAATCTCTGTATGGTGCGCGCGCGTAGTGGGGATTTCGTCGTGACGTCAAAGTTTCGCCCGGCCGGGTCGGGGTGGGCCATCATTGTCTTGAGCGTGAGCGCGCTTGCGCTCGCCGGCTGCGGCCGCAAGGGTCCGCTGGATCTGCCGCCGGGCGCCTCCAGCGCGTCGACGGCGAATATCGCCGCGCCTGGTGACACCGAGATCGAAGCCCAGAAGACGCCGAGCGTGTTCAATCCGACCTATGGCGCGGAAGCCGCGCCGGCGGCGACCAGGGGCCAGAAGAAATCGTTTATCCTCGACCCGCTCCTGGACGAACCTTCCGGCAAAAGATGAGCCGGGATTAGCTGAGCCAACGCCATGAACCATTTCGACTACCGCAACGGCGTGCTGCACGCCGAGGCGGTGAACCTGTCCGAGCTGGCCGCGACGGTCGGCACGCCGTTCTATTGCTATTCAACCGCAACGCTGGAGCGGCACTACCGCGTCTTCGCCGAGGCCTTTGCCGGCGAGAAGGTGCTGGTCTGCTACGCCATGAAGGCGAACTCCAACCAGTCGGTGCTGTGCACGCTCGCCAAGCTCGGCGCCGGCGCGGACGTCGTCTCGGGCGGCGAACTGAAGCGGGCGCTCGCGGCCGGCATTCCGAGCGGCAAGATCGTGTTCTCCGGCGTCGGTAAGACGGAACAAGAGCTCCGGGCTGCGCTCGCCGCCGATATCCTTTGCCTCAACGTCGAATCCGAGCCGGAGCTCGAGCTGCTGTCGCGCCTCGCGACCGAAATGGGCAAGACCGCGCGCATCTCCATCCGCGTCAATCCTGACGTCGATGCCGGCACCCACGCCAAGATTTCCACCGGCAAGTCCGAGAACAAGTTCGGCATCCCGATCGTGCACGCCCGCGAGGTCTACGCGCGCGCCGCGAAGCTGCCGGGCATCGAAGTGACCGGCACCGACGTGCATATCGGCAGCCAGATCACCGACCTCTCCAAGATGGAGACGGCGTTCCGTATCCTCTCCGAATTCGTGCAGACGCTGCGCGCCGACGGCCACAACATCAGCCACGTCGATTTCGGCGGCGGCCTCGGTATTCCCTATTACATGGACCGCGAGGCGCCGCCCGCGCCCGACGCGTATGCCGCCATGGTCAAGCGCGTCAGCCACAATCTCGGCTGCACGCTGATGTTCGAGCCGGGTCGCATGATCGTCGGCAATGCCGGCATCCTCGTCGCCAAGGTGATCTATGTGAAGCACGGTGATGGCAAGAACTTCGTCATCATCGACGCCGCCATGAACGATCTGATCCGCCCGACGCTATACGAGGCGCATCACGACATCCTGCCGGTGATAGAGCCGGAGAAGGGCGCGGCGACCATCATGGCCGACGTCGTCGGTCCGGTCTGCGAGACCGGCGACTACCTTGCCTTGGACCGCACGCTGCCGACGCCGAAGCCCGGCGATCTCATCGCCGTCATGACATCGGGGGCCTATGGCGCCGTGCAGGCCGGCACCTACAACACGCGGCCCCTGGTGCCGGAGGTGCTGGTGAAGGGCGATCAGTACGCCGTGGTGCGTCCGCGCATCGAGGTCGAGCAGCTCATCGCGATGGACAAGCCGGCGCCGTGGCTGTGAGGCATTGACGTAGCCCGGATGGAGCGGAAGCGACATCCGGGTCCTTGCCAGGCCCGTAACAACCCCGGATTACGCTGCGCTCCATCCGGGCTACATTGGCGCTAATTCTTGCCGCCGACCACCACGCCCGCCTTCCTCTCGATCGGCTTGATCGCCGCGGTGAAATCGGATTCGGCGCCTTCCGCTGCTATCACGGTCTCCCAGAGACGCCCGACCGCATCGGCGACCTCCATGGACAGGCCGAGTTGCTTCATCTCCTCGAGCGCCAGCCGCACGTCCTTCACCATCAATCCGGTGGCGAAGCCGAAATCGAACGTCCGCGGTAGCACCGAGCGCGGAAACTTGTCGCGGCTCGCGGTGTTCATGCCGGAGCCCGCATTGATGACGTCGATCATCACGGCGGGATCGAGCCCGGCCTTGACGCCCATCACCACCGCTTCCGACGTCGCCACGATCGCGGTGGCCGAGAGGAAATTGTTGGCGAGCTTCATGGTCTGCGCCGCGCCCGGCTTCTCGCCGATGAAGAACACCTTTCCGATCACGTCGAGCGCGGGCTTGAGCAGCTCGAATTCCGCCTTCGGCCCTGACACCATCACCGCCAGTGTGCCCTTCTCGGCGCCGCCGACGCCTCCCGACACGGGGCAGTCGATCTGCACGATATCGCGCTTCGCCAGCAGACCGTGAATCTTCGAAGCCATCTGGGAGCCCACGGTCGACAGATCGATGAAGCGCTTGGCGCGGCTTCCTTCGATCACGCCGTTCGCCCCCGTCGCGACCTCGAGCGATGCCTGCAGCGATGGCAGGCTCGCCATGACCGTCTCGACCTTGTCGGCCACCTCCTTGGGCGAGGTCGCAGCGCTCGCGCCGCGCGCGACAAGCTTGTCGACGGCCTCCTTGCGGGTGTCGAATACGACCAGGTTGTGTCCAGCCTCGATCAGCCGCCGCGCCATCGGCAAACCCATGTTTCCGAGGCCGATGAATCCGATGTCCATGGTGTTAATTTCCTTCCCCATCGTCATTGCGAGGAGCGAAGCGACGAAGCAATCCAGCCTATTTCCGCTAGCGGAGTTCTGGATTGCTTCGCTCCGCTCGCAATGACGGAGCAATAAAGTTGAGAGCGGTCAGCTCGGCTCACGCCTTCCCATCAATCTCCGCGAACACCTCGCGCGCGATGCGAAAACTGTCGACAGCCGCCGGCATGCCGCCGTAGATTGCGACCTGCATCAGGATCTCGCGGATCTCGTCGCGCGTGACGCCGTTGGTGAGCGCGCCTTTCAGATGGGCGCGGAATTCGTGCTGGCGGTTGAGGATGGCGATCATCGCGATGTTGAGCATGCTGCGGGTCTTGCGCGGCAGCTCCTCGCGGCCCCACACCGTGCCCCAGCAATATTCGTTGAGCATCTCCTGGAACGGACGGTTGAAGTCGTCGACGTTCTTCAGC
>NZ_JADFUE010000061.1:0-36704 GCF_054967145.1 Bradyrhizobium sp. UFLA06-24 | reverse complement strand
AATGAACAGCAATTTTTGAAATCCGAGCTGCAATTACGCGCACTACCAGAAACTCCCGAATATTCCGCCGAAGATCGTAAAAGCGTCGAGTGGACAATTTTGAAAGAGATCCAGCGCGATGAACGTGAGCAGTTCTTCGCGGACGGCAAATTTAAATTCAAGGAATTGCGCTCAGCGATTTACCGCGAAGTCCGCGAAGAATTTCGCGAGCGCTGGGCCGATTATTATCAGGCGGATAAAACGACCGTCGGCGAAGACCGGCGGTTTCTCGCCGGCGTCAAAGCCCAGATCCTCGCCGACCAGAAAGCCGTCCTCGAGCCACGGCGTGACGCTGCCTGTGCCGAACTGCTCGACGCTCGAAAGCTCGAATATCGAGGCATTCTCGATAGCCAGCGCGAGGCTAGGGCCGAATTCCGTTCGCGGCTGGAAGTCGGAATAGATAATGCCGACTTTTTCCACGAACTGACGGCAAAGAGGCAGCGCCAGCAGGAAACGGCGCTTGGCTTCCGCGATGCGGCTGCCGAACTGACACGTAATGGTCAGGCTGAGCAGCCCCGGTCCTCAGAATGGGCTGAAGTTGAGCATGGTCACGATCATGGTCATCTATCGCGCCGTGGCCTGGTTCAGGCCGCCGATTTAGGTCCGCAAAGGGCTATGGACACCCTAGGAGCCTTCGCCGACAGCATCTTCACCAGCCTCACAAACCTGGGATCGGCCAGGCCAGAGCCTATTTCAGCTGAAGAGAGAGCTGACCAATTCCGCGAGGCCGCGGAGAACGCTCTCAAGCAGCAACAACAGCTGAGCCGCGAAGAAGAGGACGCTGCCTGGCGCATGCGCGACAGGGAGATTTACCGAGAATGACCATGGGGCCGGTCCAGCCACGACCGAGCCCCCTGTTATTCCGGCAACCAAAGGCGAAGAGAAGAACGATCGGGCGGCGTTAGCTGAAATGTTCTTGGCAGCGCGCGCGGATGTCACGGATGCGGATGGTTTAGCAATAGACGCAACCGGGGAAAGCGCTGGCGCCGAGCTTGAGATCGACGCTGAGTATCGCCGCAAGCTCACCGGAATCCGCAAGCTCCCCCGTCATGCACGCACTGGTGCAAGACGTGAGGTGCGGGAGTGGCGAAAGATTGCTTTCAATGCACTACGAGAAAGGCGCAGCCAGGAGCGTGCGTCCTCTCGTGCACGGCGTCGATTGCGCGGCCATCGGGACCGAACCCGCGGCCCGAATCTGTAAGGCTTGGCAGTCAGCAAGTTGCAGTTTTCCGTTACTAAGACATTCCCACGGGATCCTTTTGACAGCGCAGGGTGGTGTCTCGCCAGCCGACAACCGTCATGGACGGTTATCTACAAGTGATACAATAAACTCTGAGGGATAGTGGAGCAGATCCTTACGACCGCAGAGCTCAAGGGCTGAGAACAAAGTGCGGCGATCATACAGATTGGCAATTTGTTGGATTGGCCGGGAATCCTTGACAATCACAGGCTTTACGGTTCGGCGCACTAGAAGCGAGTGTTACGTTTCGTCGTAGCAACATCGCAACTCGCGGCGCAATGAGCATGGATTTTCTCGATCAAACCATTGAAGTCTGGCAACCCTACAGCGATCGTCCGCTCTCGCGGGAAGACGCTCGTGAGATCGCCCACAATGTATCGGGTTTCATCCGCCTTCTCCGCGAATGGGCCCTGGAAGAACACGTCTCGAACTCAAAAGAAGATCAGTCTCCCTAGGCGAAAACGACCTTCACAACAATTCACGTTGCATCCAGTCTTGCTTGCTGGTCCAATCGCCAAGGACTTTCGCAAGTGATCCCATGAAGAGAAACATTCAACCCAAAATTCCTGTCGCTCTCAGAGCGGTTGCCTACGCGCGCGTTTCAACCAAAGAACAGGATCGTGAGGGATTTTCTATCGATGCGCAGAAAAAGCTCCTTGCTGGTTATGCGCAGAGCCATGGAATCCAAATCGCAAAGGAATACGTCGACGTCGAGACGGCGAAGCTGAGCGGGCGAACCTATTTCGGCGAGATGATTGCCTATCTCAAGAAACATCCGGAGATCCGGGCAATTCTTGTTGAAAAGACCGATCGACTTTATCGAAACCTAAAAGACTGGGTTACGCTCGACGAGTTCGACGTCGAAATCCACCTCGTCAAAGAAGGCGTCGTGTTATCGCGCGAGTCACGGTCGTCGGAAAAGTTTATGCACGGCATCAAGGTGCTGATGGCGAAGAACTACATCGACAATCTTTCCGAAGAAGCTCGCAAAGGCATGCAGGAGAAGGCCGAGCAAGGACTGTGGCCGAGTAGTGCACCGCTAGGTTACAACAACGTTCCTGGTCCGGATGGCAAAAAGATCATTGAGATTGATCCAGTCATCGGTCCGATTATTTCTGATATCTTCGCCTGGTACTCGACTGGCACATTTTCGCTGCGCGAGATTTCTCAAAAGGCACGTTCAGCCGGGCTTGTCTCTCGTTTCAAGAGGGGCCCGGTCTCTCTCAGCAATCTCCACACGATACTCAGCAATCCAATCTACACTGGCGATATTCGGTGGAAGGGGAACCACTATCGAGGGCGCCACAAGCCCCTTATCACGCATGACCTATTTGATCGCGTGCAAAACATCCTCGAAAAGCGAAACGCATCAAAGCTTCGCAAAGGTCCCCGTAATTTCGCGTTCTCTGGTCTCATGAATTGCGGGCACTGTGGCTGTGCGCTGGTCGGAGAGATCCATAAAGGTAAGTACATCTACTACCGATGCACTGGCTTTAAGGGAAAGTGCCAGGAGCCCTACGCGCGCGAGGAATTAATCGAGGCCAAATTCTCAGACATCATGGGGCGCCTCAAGTTCTCAGAGGCCATCCACAAGTGGATGCTCGAAGGTCTTCACCAAAGCCATGCCGACGAGAGAAAAGAGCACGACGCGGCGATCAAGCGGCTGCAGACCGAGTATGACCGGCTGACGCACCGGTTGAGCGCCATCTATACCGACAAGCTTGACGGTCGTATCGATGCCGAGATGTACGATCGGATGGCTCCGCAGTGGCGAAAGGAACAGGACCGCTGCTTAAGGGAAATTGAGTCGCACCAGGCTGCCGAGCGTTCCTACATGGACGAAGGCGTCATGTTGCTGACGGTTGCGAAGGATGCACAACGTCTCTTTGAAAAACGGCCAGTAGCCGACAAGCGCCGCTTGCTAAATTTTGTACTTTCGAACTCGACATGGCGCGATGGAGAACTAACGCCGACTTTCCGGCAACCATTTAATATGATTGCGGAAATGAGCAATATCTCGCCGGACGATGGTGGGAGCGGAGGACCGACTCCCGGTCCGCGTTCTGGTTGGTGGGCCCGGCAGGACTCGAACCTGCAACCAGACCGTTATGAGCGGCCGGCTCTAACCATTGAGCTACAGGCCCCGCCGCGGCGGCCCCGCGGGAACGCGCGGGCCGGCAACGGTGCGCGGTTCGTTTACAGGGACGGAGGCGGGGGTGCAATGCTGGCGCACGCGGATAAAGCCCGGTGCGCATCCAAATGCAAAATTTTTGAATTACCGAAATCGGCGATCATGCCCTTTTGCTCCTGTTTTGCCCGACGAGTCAAACGATTTTCCGCGAACTTCGCCTATCCGTTCCGTAACTCATTGTAATTTCGTGTTCTTTCTACTGTGCATGGGGTTGTCTTCGATTTTTTCAGGCGAAGGGGACTCGGGAGGTCCCCTCCATCTCGTCGGCGACAGACCCGTGGTGTGCCGCAGCTCTAGTCCACCGAGACCCCGGCGAACTCCACGACCTTGCGCCACTTCTCGGTCTCGTCAGCGACGAGCTTGCCGAACTCGGCAGGCGTCATCGGCTTGGGGATGCCGCCGGTCTCGGCGAGACGCGCCACCAGCTTGGGGTCCTTCAGCGCTTCACCGACGGCCTTGTTGAGGATCTCGACCACCTCGCTCGGCGTGCCCTTTGGCGCGGAGATGCCGTAGAAGCCGACCGATTCGAAGCCGGGCACGGTCTCGGCGATCGCGGGCACGTCGGGCACGCTCGGCCAGCGCTGCGGCGAGGTCACGCCGAGCGCGCGGACATTGCCGCCCTTGGCCTGCTCCATCGCCGAGGGCAGGTTGTCGAAGATCAGCTGCACCTTGTTGGAGATGATGTCGGGGAAGGCGATCGCCGAGCCGCGATAGGGCACGTGCACCATGTCGCACTTGGTCATCGCCTTGAACAGTTCGGCCGACATGTGCACCGAGGTGCCGTTGCCGGACGAGGCGAACGAGATCTTGCCGGGATTGGCCTTGCAATAGTCGATGAACTCCTGAACCGTCTTGGCGGGAAACGCGTTGGAGACGACCAGCATGTTGGTGAGCTGCATGATGCTCGCGACCGGCACCGTGTCGCGCAGGAAGTCGAACGGCAGCTTCTTGTAGAGCGAGGTCGAGATCGCGTTGTTGGGCGCGACGAACAGCAGCGTGTAGCCGTCGGGGGCTGAGTTGATCGCGGCGGCGGCCGCGATGTTGCCGCCGGAGCCGGTCCGGTTCTCGACGATGAACTGCTGGCCGAGATGGTCCGACAGCCATTGCGCCATGATGCGGGCGACGATGTCGACGGGGCCGCCGGCGGCAAAGCCGATCAGCCAGTGCACGGGGCGGTCGGGGTAGGCGGCGGAGGCGGGAGGGGCGGCGGCGAAAAGACCCGACAGCAAGACCAGCCCGAAAACCCCGTTACGCAAAATTCGCAACATGACGCCTCCCATTGCCTTATTGTTGGAGCGCATGCTTTCACAAATTCCGCCCGCTGCCTACATCGCCTCAAGTCGATGTTGACGCAGGCGCAGCCGGACCGACCATGAAATTCGCTCTCACCCTTCTCGCCGCGGCGTTGCTTGCAAATCACCTTGCAGGCCCCGCCGCCGCTCAAACCGGAGGCAACGCCATTTCGACCACCACGATCAGCCTGGGCACCGCGACGCCAGGCGGCGGCTTCCCGCTCTATGGCAACGCCTTTGCCGAGGTGATGAATGCGGCTGATCGCGCGCTCACCATCGCGCCGCGCAACACCAAAGGCAGCAACGAGAACATTCCGCTGCTGGAGAAGGGCGAGCTCGATCTCGCTTTGGTCGCGGGCGAGCCGGCCTATGAGGCCTTCGCCGGCATCGGCCGTGCGAAGGTGCGGCTGAAGATTCTCACCGCGATCTATTCCAACCCCGGCATGTTCGTGGTGAGGGCGGACAGTCCCTACCGGACCATCCACGATCTCGTGGGCCAGCCGGTCGCGTTCGGCGCCAAGGGCTCGGGCCTGCCGATCCTGGCGCGCTATGTGCTCGACGGCCTCGGGTTGAGGCAGGACGAGGATTTCAAGGCCGTCTATCTCGACCGTGCCGGCGACGGCCCTGCGATGGTCGAGGATGGCCGCGTCGCCGCGCTGTGGGGCGCCGGCATCGGCTGGCCCGGCTTTGCGGCGGTGGCTTCGAGCGCGACAGGGGCGCGCTTCATCGCGCCAGACGCGGAGGAGATCGCCCGCATCCGCGCCAAGCACGCGTTCCTGAAGCCGCTGACCGTGCCGGCCGGCTCCTATCCAGGACAGCCCGAACCGATCGCCTCGCTGGGCTCGTGGAGCTTTGTCCTGACCCGCGAGGACCTGCCCGACGATATCGGCTATCGCCTGGCGAAGACGCTGCACGGCCTCGAGCCGACCTTCTGCAGGAAACTCGCCCAGGCCTGCGAGACCACGGCGGCGAACACCGTCGCCGCGGCGCCGAAGCCCGAGCTGATCCATCCGGGCGTGATGAAATATTTTCGCGAGATCGGGGTGGTGAAGTGACGGTCGCTGGACGCGACCGTCACGCTCTCACTTCTTCACCATCGCACATGCCGGGTCCGGCGGCCCGAAGGCCTTGTCGCCGGAAATGGTGCTGAGGATCTTGTAATAGTCCCACGGATATTTGCTCTCCTCCGGCGTCTTCACCTGCACCAGCCAGAGGTCGTGCACCATCAGATTGTCGTCGCGCAGCTTGCCGTTACGGGCGAAGAAATCCTCGACCGGCGTCTCGCGCATTTTCGCTGCGACCTTGAGCGGATCGTCGGTGCCGACAGCCTTGATGGCGTTGAGGTAGTGGATCACGCTGGAATAGACGCCGGCCTGCCACATCGTCGGCATCTTGTTCATCTTGGCAAAATAGCGCTTCGACCATTCGCGGGTCTTGTCGTCCATGTCCCAGTAGAACGAGGTCGTCAGCAACAGGCCTTGCGCGGCTTGCAGTCCGAGCCCGTGAATGTCGGTGATCAGGGCCAGCAGCGCCGCCATCTGCTGACCGCCCTTGAACACGCCGAACTCCGAGCCGGTCTTGATTTCGTTCATGTTGTTGGGAGGGCCCGCGGCAATGCCGATGATCTTGGCCTTGGAGGCCTGCGCCTGCAGCACGAAGGAGGAGAGGTCGGGCGTTGCCAGCGGCGGCTTCACCGAGCCCAGCACCTTGCCGCCATTGGCGGTGATGACGCTCGAAGCGTCACGCTCCAGCGAATGGCCGAAGGCGTAATCGTCGGTGATGAAGAACCAGCTGTCGCCGCCGCGCTTGACCACGGCGTCCGCGGTGCCGACCGCGAGCGCGCGGGTGTCGAACACCCACTGGATCGCGTAAGGCGAGCAGAACTTGCCGTGGAAATCTGCAGTACCCGTGGAATGGGTGATGAACAGCCGCTTCTTCTCGTTGGCGATGTTCTGCACTGCAAGGCCGACGGCCGAGACCGGCACGTCGACGATCAGATCGACCTGCTCGACGTCGTACCAGCGCCGCGCGATCGCGGCGCCGATGTCGGCCTTGAGCTGGTGGTCGCCGATCACGATGCTGATCGGCTTGCCGAGCACGGTGCCGCCGAAATCGTCGATCGCCATCTGCGCCGCGGTCACCGAGCCCTGGCCGGTTGGCGCGGAGGCGGGGCCGTTCATGTCTGTGAGCACGCCGATCTTGACGACATCGTCGGACACCTGCGCCATGGCGGAGCCCGACAGCAGCGCCGCCGTCAAGGCGGCCGCGACCGGTAGTCCAAATCTTTTTGGATTCACGTTTGTCCTCCCCTGATCCGGCGCGTTGGCCGAAAGTTGCCTGTGCCGGGTACAGCCCGGCTGAATTGGTTTCTTTTGCAACTATTCTGGGGTGGGCGTCAATCTCAGGCGGCGAAGCGGATCTGCCCGGCGGGCGAGGGATCGTAGCCGGTCAGCTCCTCGGCGCGCTGGCGCAGCCGCCGTTCGCCGAGAAACCGGATCAGGGCCTGCATGGGTGGGCGGAAATAGCTGCGCTGCCGCATCGCGAGATCAAGATTCTCCCAGACCAGCGGCACGAAATCGAGCCCGGCCGAGCGTGCCGCGGCGCGCGTCGCCACGCCGCAATCGGCCTGGCCGGCACGGACGACCTCGGCAAGATCGGGGCCGGTGAGGGCTGGCGTCTCCACCCGCCGCAGATCACGCAGCGAGGCGCCCGCGCGCGTCAGCAGCACGTCGAGCAGCATCTGCGCGCCGGTGCCCTGTTGCCGCGTCGCCATCCGCGCGCCGAGTGCGAGCACGTCGGCAAGACCGCGCAGCCGTTTCGGATTGCCCGGCGGAAGCACGAGGCCCTGCTCGCGGCGCGCGAACGCGACCAGCACCGCATCATGCAAATCCGGCGCGTCGCGCAGCGCCGTCACGCTGGCATCGGAGGCGAGATTGCCTTCGGCATCGAGGCTGTGGAAGTGCATCGCGACCGCCATCACCTCGTCGCGTTGCAGACGCTCGAGCCCACGCGCACTGCCTTCGGTCATCGATCCAAGGCCAGAGCCGGATTCCCGCAAGCTCCAATCCAGAAGCTCGTCCTGACTGCCGCCCACGACGGGCGGCGGCTCTGCGGTCAGCATGCCGGCCGGTCGCGCCATGCCCGACAGGACCCAGAGATCGAGCTCATGCCGGGGGAAGAGCCATTTGCCGGTCACCTTGGTGCAGGGGATTGCACCATTGGTGACGAGTTCGTAGAGCTTGCGTTCGCCTAAGCGGAGATAGTCAGCGGCTTCGCTGGTCGTCAGGAATTCCATCCTGCATTCCTATGCAAATTCTTGCTTCTTTTTGACGTTCACGCAGGTGGAATTCTGCATTTCAGTTTTCGTCCGCGGGAACCATGCCCGATCATCTCGCTGCTTTGCAACACATCCGCGCGCGCGTTTTCTGCTTTGGTGAACGATCTTGGAGTGCGCGCGAGCGCCGCCTTGCGATTGCACTCGGCGCATTGCCGAGATTTCCCGAAAGGCGCGCCCGATGAGCCATCGCGTCACGAGTGCGGCGCAATCCGTCATCATCATGATCACGTCTTAGCCAATGGGAACCCGACATGGTCCGCCTGTCTCTTGCATTCGCGCTGTCCTGCGGCCTCGCGGTGGCCGTTGCGGCCTCGTCCGCGGAGGACCGCGGTATCGTCCTCGCCACAACGACGGCGACGCAAGAATCCGGCCTGTTGGACTACCTGCTGCCGATTTTCCGCGACAAGACCGGTGTCGAGGTAACTGTGATCGCGCGCCGTAGCGCTGAGGTGCTCGACGGGGCGCGACGCGGCGAGGCCGATGTCGTGCTGATGCATGCCCGACCGCAGGAGGAAAAGTTCGTCACCGACGGGTTTGGCGTGAAGAGGTTCGACGTGATGTACAATGATTATGTGCTGATCGGGCCGAAAAACGATCCGGCAGCCGTGAAGGGCAAGGACATCGCCACGGCGCTGAAGGCGATCGAAGCCAAGGGCACCCCGTTCGTGACACGCGGCGATCGTTCCGGCACCCACGCGGCGGAGCTCGCGCTCTGGATCGTTGCCGGCATTGATATCGCCGGCGCCAAGGGGGCCTGGTATCGCGAGAGCGGGCCGGGCATGATCGCTGCCCTGGACTCCGCTCGAACGACGAATGCCTATGTGCTCTCGGACCGCGCCAGCTGGATCGCTTTCAAGGATCGCGGCGATCTCGACATCGTTGTCGAGGGCGACAAGCGGCTGCTCAACCAGTACGGCGTGATGCTGGTGAATCCGGAGAAGCATCCGAACGTCAAGAAGGAGCTGGGCCAGACCTTCATCGACTGGTTGATCTCGCCGGAGGGACAGGCGGCGATCGCCGGCTACAAGGTCGACGGGCAACAGGTGTTCTTTCCGAATGCTGACAAGTCGGGCGGATGATGACCGACGCACCAGCGGTTGCCAAACCGCACAATGCGTGATCCATCGTCAGGGATGACCCAGCGCCTGCCGTCCTCGCTGACGCCACTCGACACCGCGCTCGCTGCGTTGCTGCGCGGCGTTGCCCCGGTCACGCCGGTCGAATTGCCGCTGGCCGACGCGGCCGGCTGCATCGCCACGGGCATGCCATCGCTGCCGGCCTCCCCGCCGCGCGACATCGCCGCAGTGGACGGCTGGGCTTTGCGCGCCAACGATCTCGTCGGCGCGTCCTCTTATTCGCCTCTGTCTCTGGCCGAGCTTCCGGTATGGGTCGAGGTCGGTGATGTCATGCCGGAGGGATGTGATTGCGTGCTCGATGCCGGCGCGGTCGAGGTCTCGGGCCCGCTTGCCCTGGTGCTGGCGGAGGGCTTGCCGGGACAAGGCGTCGCGCGTCGTGGCAGCGATATCGCAGAGAATGCGCCCGCGGCCGTAGCGGGATGTCCGGTCGGCGCGGCTGCTCTGCTGCTCGCCCGCGTTGCAGGTGTGGACAAGCTCAGCGTCAGGCGGCCGCGGCTACGTATCGTCAATGTCCCGGGCGCAACCGCGACGACGCACATGATCGCCGGCTTCGCGCGTGCGATGGGACTTGATGTGAGCGCACATGAAGCCGGATCGCGCGATGCCAGATCGATCGCGGAGGCGCTCGACGTCTCCTCTTGCGATCTCCTGCTGACGATCGGCGGCAGTGGCGTCGGACGTACGGATGCCGCCATCGCGGCGCTGGTTCAGCGCGGAGCACAACTTGCCCATGGTCTTGCGCTGCAGCCTGGACGGACCGCGGCGGCAGGGTGGCTCGGAAAAGTTCCGGTCGCCGCTTTGCCCGGCTCGCCGGCTCAGGCGCTGGCGGTCTGGCTTGCGCTGGTGCTTCCGCTCGTTGATCGCCTCTCTGCGCGGCAGCCGCGCCGCGCAGTGACCTTGCCGCTTGCTCACAAGATTGCCTCCAACGCGGGTGTCGCCGAGATCGCGCTGCTGGTCGAGGAACAGAAGACATGGATGCCGCTTGCCGTGGGCGAATGGCCGCTCCAGGCCATCGCCCGCGCGGATGCATGGCTGCTCATTCCCGCCAGCCACGAAGGATTTGCGGCGGGCGAGCCGGCCGATGCTTATCTGATGCGGGAATGATAAGGGTTCCGGCATGACGATGATCCCAAAGCCGCCAGATCGTAGGGCGCTCGAGCAGGAGCAATTTCTAAGAATCCTCTCGCGGGAGGAGGCTCTGGCGCGTTTCGAGGCGGCGCTGTTTCCGCGTGCGATCCCCAGCGAGCGGCGCAGGCTTGCCGATGCACTCGGCGCAGCCCTTGTCGAAGACATCACCGCACCGATCGATGTGCCACCGTTCGATCGCTCCAATGTCGATGGCTTTGCCGTACGCTCGGGGGACCTTTCAGCGGCTGGTGAAGGCGCGCCGGTACGGCTCGTGCTGAACGGCGAGACGATTCACTGCGGCACCGCGCCGGCGCTGCAAGTGGCGGCAGGAACCATAACGCCGATCGCCACCGGCGGTCCGCTGCCGCGTGGTGCCGACGCGGTGGTCATGGTCGAGCACACCCAGCCGGCCGGCTCGCAGGCGATCGATGTTCGTCGGGCGGTCTCGCCGGGACAATTCGTGTCCTACGCGGGCTCGGACATCGCACGCGGCGAGGCGCTGCTTCGCGCCGGCACGATCATCGGCTCGCGCGAGATCGGGATGCTGGCGGCGTGCGGGATCGCGGAGGTGAATGTGGCGCGGAAGCCCCGTGTCGCGGTGATCTCCACCGGCGACGAACTGGCGCAGCCGGGCGAGGCACTTGCGCCGGCAGCGATCTACGACACCAATGGCGCTATCGTTGCGGCCGCGATCGATGAGAATGGCGGCGAAGCGATTTTCCTCGGTGCGATCCCCGACGACGAGGCTAAGCTCGAAGCCGCCATGCGCGATTCGCTGGCGGAAGCCGATATGCTGGTGCTCTCAGGCGGTACGTCGAAGGGCGCGGGCGACCTGTCGCATCGCATTATTGGCCGGCTCGGCCAACCCGGCGTCATCGCGCATGGCGTGGCGCTCAAGCCCGGGAAGCCGCTGTGCCTTGCGGTGTGCGACGGCAAGCCGGTGGTGATCCTGCCGGGCTTTCCGACATCGGCGATGTTCACTTTCCACGATATGATCGTGCCGGTGTTGCGCAGGTTGGCTGGTCTGCCGCCGCGCTCGGATGCCAAGGTGAGCGCGACCGTGCCGGTGCGTATTGCCTCCGAGCTCGGCCGCACCGAATTCGTCATGGTCTCGCTGGTCGAGGGCAGGGAGGGCCTGATCGCCTATCCCTCCGGCAAAGGCTCTGGCGCGATCACGTCCTTTGCCCAGGCTGACGGCTTTCTGCGCATCGAGGCGCTCGCGGACCAGATGCCGGCGGGCACGGAAGCCGAAGTGACGCTGTTCACGCCGCATGTGCGCGTGCCCGATCTTGTCATCGTCGGCAGCCATTGCACCGGCCTCGATCTCGTCACGGCGCAACTCTCGCATGGCGGGCTGATCGTACGCTCGATCGCGGTCGGCAGTCTCGGCGGGCTTGCAGCCGCCAAGCGCGGCGAATGCGATCTCGCACCGATCCATCTGCTCGACGACAAGACCGAGACCTACAACACGCCTTACCTGGTCGAGGGTCTCGAGCTTGTCCCGGGTTGGCGGCGGATGCAGGGCATTGTCTTCCGCATGGGCGACCAGCGCTTTGAAGGCCTCGGCGCGAAGGAGGCGGTTGCAGCCGCGCTCGCTGACCCGGCCTGCATCATGGTCAACCGTAACCAGGGCGCCGGCACGCGCATTCTGATCGACCGTCTGCTTGGCGGTACGCGCCCGGAGGGCTACTGGAACCAGCCGCGCTCGCACAATGCGGTTGCAGCGGCCGTCGCGCAGCACCGTGCCGATTGGGGTATGACCATTGCGCCGGTCGCCGATGCGGCCGGCCTCGGTTTCATTCCGTTCGCGGAAGAGCATTATGACTTTGCGCTGGTGACGGCGCGCAAGCAGCGTCCGGCCGTGCAGGCTTTTCTTGATGCGCTCGGCTCGAATGAGGCCAGAGCGGCGCTGAAGCGAGCGGGCTTTCGACCTGCCTAGACGACCGCGTCGATGTCCCTGGCAGCTTGAGCGGCGCACTCTCGCTCCTCGGCTTCGGCGAGCGCACGCTGTGCGGCAGGCGGCAGTGGCTTCGGATCCGGAGGGACCTCGACGATCTTGTCGCTGCCGGTGGCTTGTTGGCTTAGTCGCTTCATGCGATCGATCGTGATCGAAAGATCAAACGCGAAATCGGCGACTGCGAAGATGGCATTCAGGAGAGGGGCGACCATAGCTTGATCCGGAGCATGTCCCGATCAGTAGTCGCAGCCAATCTCGATCCGGTTCGATCGTTCGTTGAAGGACCACTAGGCCGCGTCGTCCAGCGCGGCCAGCCGCTCGGCCTCGGCGATGTCCTCGACCGTGTTGGCGTTGAAGAACGGATCGAGCGGCTCGGCGGCCCACGTGACCGTGGCGAGCGGATAGCGCGCGGTCCAGCGGTCGATCTTGCGGAGATCCTCGACGACCAGGGCGTGACGTAGCTCGTTGCGCAAGGCAACGCGCCAAAGGCCGATCACCGGATGCGACTGGCCGCCGGACGCGGCGACTGCGAGCTCCGCGTTCTCCCGCGCGCGCGCCTCGTGAAGGCGCGTGACGAGATCGCGCGGCACGAACGGACAGTCGCCTGCGGCGCTGAGCACCCAATCGATGTTCGGGCGATTCGTCGCAGTCCAGTCGAGAGCGGCAAGAACGCCTGCAAGGGGGCCGGGAAAGCCGGGTACGTCATCGGCGACCACTTGCAAGCCGAATGGGGCAAACCGTGCGGGATCGCCATTCGCGTTAAGGATCAACGCGTCGCACTGAGGGGAGAGGCGCGCAATCACGCGCTCCAGGATGGTGCGTCCGCCGATGATTCGCATCGGCTTGTCGCCGCCGCCCATGCGGCGCGCAAGGCCGCCGGCGAGCAGCACGCCAAGAGTCGGAGGAACCCTCGTCGCTGGAATACTAGTCGTCACCACCTTCGCCCTTACGCTTGTGCTTCGCCGATTCTTCTTCGACGTAAGCAAGATTCTGGTCATAGACGATCCGTTCCTCTCCCGCGAGCGCGATGAAGCGCTTTCCGCGCGTGCGCCCGACCAGCGTCAGGCCCACTTGCCTTGCGAGATCGACGCCCCAGGCCGTAAATCCAGAGCGTGACACCAGGATCGGAATGCCCATGCGCACCGTCTTGATCACCATCTCCGAGGTGAGCCGTCCCGTGGTGTAGAGGATCTTGTCGCCAGGTTCGACGCCGTGGCGGTACATCCAGCCCGCGATCTTGTCGACGGCGTTGTGGCGCCCGACATCCTCGGTGTAGCAGAGCGGCTCGCCCGCCCTGCACAGCACGCAACCGTGGATCGCACCGGCCTCGAGATAGAGCGAGGGCATGGTGTTGATGGTCTGCGTCATCTGGTAGAGCCAGGACGTGCGTAGCTCAGCCTTGGGCAGCGCGACACTCTCCACCGCTTCCAGCAGGTCGCCGAAGGCGGTGCCCTGCGCGCAGCCCGAAGTCTGCGTCCGCTTCTTGAGCTTGGCCTCGAAATTGGTGTGGTGCTCGGTGCGCACGACGACCACCTGAAGGTCGTCGTCGTATTCGACTTCGGTGACCGCATCATTATATTTCAGCATGTTCTGGTTCAGCAGGTAGCCGAGCGCCAGATATTCCGGATAGTCGCCGATCGTCATCATGGTGACGATCTCCTGCGCATTCAGGTAGAGCGTCAGCGGCCGTTCCATCGGCACCTTGATATCGATCCTGGCGCCGGTCTGGTCAGTCCCGGTCACGGTCTGAGTCAGGCGCGGGTCGTCGGGATCTGGGACGATCAGGGGCACCGGGGCTTTGTCGATTTTCATCATGGAGGCGAGGTTAGCATGACATTCGGGTCAAGCCGATATAAGCATGGCAGGAATGGGCAAAATGCCTCCGCTCGTCGTTGCGAGCTGAGCTATCCAGAGTCTTTCCGCGGCGGCAGTTCTGGATTGCTTCGCTTCGCTCGCAATGACGGGAGGGACGGTGGTTCCATAAGGGCCGTGCGTGGAGACGGAGCTGCAATGAAAGTCATCGGCCTTGCAGGCTGGAGCGGCGCGGGCAAGACAACGCTGTTGACGCGGCTGATTCCGCATTTCAACGCGCAGGGCGTGCGCGTCTCCGTGATCAAGCATGCGCATCACCGGTTCGACGTCGACGTGCCCGGCAAGGATTCCTGGCGTCATCGCGAGGCCGGTGCCGCCGAGGTGCTGGTGGCGTCGTCCAATCGCTGGGCTCTGATGCACGAATTGCGCGGTGCGCCCGAGCCGCGGCTTCCGGAACTTTTGAGCAAATTGTCCTCGGTCGACCTCGTGGTGGTCGAAGGTTTCAAGCGCGAGCCGCATCGCAAGATCGAGGTGCATCGCTCCGCTAACGACAGGCCGCTGCTGTTTCCCGACGATCCCGGAATTGTTGGTGTTGCGACCGATGCTGCGGTTGAAACCCGGTTGCCGACCGTCCATCTCGACGATATCCAGGCTGCAGCGGCATTGCTGTTGCGTGCAGCGATGCCGATCGAGGAAGCGGTTGCTAGAAGCGTAGCGATGCGCTGACGAGGCACCATGGCGCAACTGTCGGATGATTGTTTTGCTTTCGGTGGACCGATGATGTCGGTCGACGAGGCCGTTGGCCTGATCACGGCCCGTGTCAGCGCGATCGCCGATGTCGAGACGGTGACGCTGATTGAGGCCGACGGGCGCGTGTTGGCGCACGATATCGCGGCGCCCCTGCCGCTGCCGCCTTTCACCAACTCGGCTGTCGACGGCTACGCCGTCGGCGATGCCGATCTCCCCGAGACAACAGAGCGGGCGTTCCCGCTCGATGGCCGCATCCAGGCCGGCGGCCTTGCCCGAGTGCCGATCAGGCCTGGCCACACCGCCCGCATCTTCACGGGCGCGCCGATGCCGCCGGGTGCCGAGACCGTCTTCATGCAGGAAGATGTCCGCATCGATGAATCAGGCAGGGTCGTGTTGCCATCCGGGCTGAAGCGGGGTGCCAATGTTCGGCCGGCAGGAGAGGATATCCCGCTGGGGCAGATTGCGCTGCGCGCCGGCCAGCGGCTGCGGCCGCAGCACGTTGCGCTCGCCGCGGCGTTCGGCCTGACCCGGCTTGACGTCGTCAGGCGCATCCGTGTCGCGGTGTTCTCCACCGGCGACGAACTGGCTTCACCCGGCGAGCCCCGCGCGGCTTCGCAGCTGTTCGATTCCAACCGTTTCATGCTGATGGCGATGCTGCGCCGGCTTGGCTGCGAGGTCAGCGATCTCGGCATCTTGCGCGACGAGCGCAACTCGCTGGCGAATGGATTGAAGCAGGTGGCGGGCGCGCACGATCTGATCCTCACCACCGGGGGCGTCTCGACCGGCGAGGAAGACCACGTCAAGGCGGCCGTCGAAAGCGTCGGCTCGCTCGTGCTGTGGCGGATGGCGATCAAGCCGGGCCGGCCTGTGGCGATGGGCATCATCGATGGCACGCCGTTGGTCGGACTGCCCGGCAACCCCGTCGCAAGTTTCGTCACTTTCGTCCATGTGGTGCGTCCGACCGCATTGGCGCTTGCCGGCAGTCTGCCGGAGCCGCTGTTGCCGATCCCGCTGCGCGCGGCGTTCACTTACAAAAAGAAGCCGGGTCGTCGCGAATACGTGCGCGCATCCTTGCGGCGCGCGCAGGATGGTGCGCTGGAAGCGGTCAAGTTTCCGCGCGAAGGTGCCGGGCTGCTCTCGTCGTTGGTGGAGACCGACGGACTGATCGAGCTGGGCGAAGACATCACGCGCGTCGAACTGGGCGAGAGCGTAGGTTTCCTGTCCTATGCAGGCCTGATCTGAGCCCCTGCGTTGACGCCCTGGTTTCCTCCCGCCATGTTGCGCACATGACCCGAACGACGCTCGATCTCACCGGGCTGAAATGCCCGCTTCCAGCCTTGAAAACACGCAAGGCGCTAAAGCCCTTGCGGCCGGGCGATCAACTTGAGGTGCACTGCACCGATCCGCTGTCGGTGATTGACATTCCCAACCTGATCCGCGAGACCGGCGACACGGTGGAGATCACCGAGCGCAACGACGCGCGCATCGTCTTCTTGATAGAAAAAGCGAATGGTTCGATAGGCGATGCCAATGCTGCGCTGCGTTCTTGAGCGCGCGTGACCGCGCTGATACCGACCTTTTATCTATCGACATCGATCACGCCTTCTGCCCCAATTGACTTTGTCCGCGCAGGCGCGGAGGTTGAGTCTTGTCCGCGTTACGCGGATCAGCGGGCCACGCACGAAGCCTGCATATAGGATGGGGCATAGAGCCCCAGTCGAGGGGTTATCTTTTTCAGATGCGCGTGACGGTCCTGGCGCGCGTCGGGTGATTGTGCGGAGCAGCAGGGACAACAGCTGCGTCGCAATGGGCTGAGGAACAGGATCGTAGCGGCAGGTTGCTCAGAAGGGCAGCTGCAGGGGAGGAGTGCATGACGACAATTGAGGGCACTGGAAGCATTTCGGGTGCTGGCGCGGGAATTCTTGATCGCGAACATACAGTGGCGAAGGCCGGCTTCAATCGCTGGCTGGTGCCGCCGGCGGCGCTGTGCATCCATCTCTGCATCGGCATGGCCTACGGCTTCTCCGTGTTCTGGCTCCCGCTGTCGCGCGCGATCGGCCTCACCGCGCCGAAGGCCTGCCCCGATATGTCGCTGTGGCAAGAGCTCTTCACCACGACCTGCGATTGGAAGGTCGCGAGCCTGGGGTGGATGTTCACCCTGTTCTTCGTCTTGCTCGGCGTCTCCGCGGCGATCTGGGGCGGCTGGCTTGAACGCGCCGGTCCGCGCAAGGCGGGCTTCGTTGCCGCGCTTTGCTGGGGCGGCGGGCTCCTGATCGGCGCGCTCGGCGTCTACGTCCATCAGCTCTGGATCATGTGGCTCGGGGCCGGCGTCATCGGCGGCGTCGGGCTCGGCCTCGGCTACATCTCGCCGGTGTCGACGCTGATCAAGTGGTTTCCCGATCGCCGCGGCATGGCGACCGGCATGGCCATCATGGGCTTTGGCGGTGGTGCGATGATCGGCGCTCCGTTCGCCAATCTGCTGATCAACTACTTCAAATCCTCGACCGACGTCGGTGTATGGCAGACCTTCGTCGTGATGGGCCTCGTCTATTTCGTCTTCATGACGATCGGTGCCTTCGCGTATCGCGTGACGCCGGCTGGCTGGCAGCCCGAGGGCTGGACTCCGCCGAGCGAAAAGAAGTCGATGATCACGGAGCATCATGTCCACCTCGACAACGCGCACAAGACGCCGCAATTCTGGTTGATCTGGTGGGTGCTGTGTTTGAACGTGTCGGCCGGCATCGGCGTGATCGGCATGGCCTCGCCGATGCTCCAGGAAATCTTTGCCGGCAAGTTGATCGGGCATCCGGAGCTCACCTTCGGTCAGCTCTCGGTTGAACAGAAGACCGTCATCGCCGGCATCGCGGCGGGCTTTGCCGGCCTGCTCTCGCTGTTCAACATCGGCGGCCGGTTCTTCTGGGCCTCGCTGTCCGACTATATGGGCCGCAAGAACACCTACTACACGTTCTTCATCCTCGGCATCGTGCTCTACGCGCTGGCGCCGACCTTTGCAGCGATGGGATCGAAGCTTCTCTTCGTGCTCGGCTTCGGCATCATCCTCTCGATGTACGGGGGCGGCTTTGCGACCGTGCCGGCTTATCTCGCCGACATGTTCGGAACCCAGTTCGTCGGGGCTATTCACGGCCGGCTGCTGACGGCTTGGTCGACAGCGGGCATCATCGGCCCCGTCGTGGTGAACTACATCCGCGAGTTCCAGCTCGCGGCGGGCGTGCCGCGTGACCAGCTCTACAACACGACCATGTACATTCTCTGCGCGATGCTGATCGCGGGCATCATCTGCAACTACCTGATCAAGCCGGTCGATCCGAAGTGGTACATGAGCAATCAGGAGGTTGCGAGGCTTCAGGCGGCGAGTGCCAAGACCGAAGCCGGCATCCAGCATGGCTCCTTCGGCATCGGCAAGGGCGGGTTGGACGGCAGGGCCGCGCTGTTTTGGGCCTTCGTCGGCATTCCGCTGGCATGGGGTGTGTACAAGACCCTCCAGAGCGCCTGGGCTATCTTCTGATCGCCCATACCGCCGCGGGAGCTTGCGCATCCCGCGGCGCTCGTCTGCAAACACATTGAGAATGGGATCTAGGGGGATTCTTATGCTTCGCACCCGTATCTGCCTTGCCGCCATGATGTTGGCGGCAAGCCTTCACACCGCATCGGCCCAGACCGCGACAGCGCCTGCGCCGGCGCCTGCCGCGACCACTGCCGCCAAGCCGCCGGGCAAGATCAAGCTCACCATGCAGAAGCTGAAACAGATGAAGGCCACCTGGGCAGCCAACAAGCCGAAGCTGAAGGCCTGCCGTGCCGAGGTGAAGGCCAAGGGACTGACCGGCGATGATCGCTGGTTCTACATTCAGGACTGCATGGACAAGACTTGAGCCGGGTTCCGCGTTGAGTTTGCGGAAGGGGGCGTGGCAGGGCGGCTGTCCGCCCCCTAAATCATTATAGAGACGTTCTAAATCTACTTGCCCCTCTGGTATACCAGAGACTAGAGTTGAGCGGAGTAAGGCTCGATTCAAGGACGCGGAAGTACGCGGTTCCATCGATTTGAGCCCGGAAATGAGGGCAGATCGCGATGGCGGTCCAAGCCTGAGATCATCGCGCTTTTGAGGAGAACGCGACGTTTCCATGAGCAGCAACGACGACGTTCACAAGGTCAGAGAATTCGAGCATCCGGGTGAGGGGCGCCGGCGCGCCAAAGCGACGCCCAAAGGACGACAGGTCGATCCGACCGCTTCGCACGAGATCGAGCAATTGCTCGGCGACCGTCCGCGACGGCGCGATCTGCTGATCGAATATCTGCACCTGATCCAGGACAAATATCACCGGATCTCGGCCGCGCATCTTGCTGCGCTCGCCGACGAGATGAAGCTCGCCTTCGCCGAAGTGTTCGAGACCGCGACCTTCTACGCGCATTTCGACGTGGTGAAGGAAGGCGAGCCCGACATTGCGCCGCTGACGATCCGCGTCTGCGATTCGCTGACTTGCGCCATGCTCGGCGGCGAAAAGCTGCTCGAGGATCTGCAGAGTGCGTCAGGCCTCGGCATTCGCGTCGTGCGCGCACCTTGTGTCGGACGCTGTGATACGGCGCCGGCTGCTGAAGTCGGACACAACTTCGTCGACCATGCGACCGTTGACAATGTCATGGCCGTCGTGAAAACCGGCGACACGCACGCGCATCTGCCCAACTATGTCGATTACGATGCCTATGTCGCCGGTGGCGGCTACAAGCTGCTGGGCCGCGTGCGCTCGGGTGAGCTCTCGAAAGACGATCTGCTGAAGGCACTCGACGACGCGTCGCTGCGCGGCCTCGGCGGCGCCGGCTTCCCGACGGGCCGCAAATGGCGGGCGGTGTTAGGGGAGCCCGGTCCGCGGCTGATGGCGATCAACGGCGACGAGGGCGAGCCCGGCACGTTCAAGGATCGCGTCTATCTCGAAAGCGATCCGCATCGCTTCATCGAAGGCATGCTGATCGGCGCGCATGTGGTGCAGGCCTCTGACGTCTACATCTATCTGCGCGACGAATATCCGGCCTCGCGCGAGATCCTGATGCGCGAGATCGCCAAGCTTCCGCCGGGCGGTCCGACGCTGCACATGCGTCGCGGCGCCGGCGCCTATATCTGCGGCGAGGAGTCCTCGCTGCTGGAGAGCATCGAGGGCAAGCGCGGCCTGCCCCGGCACAAGCCGCCGTATCCGTTCCAGGTCGGCCTGTTCGGCCTTCCGACGCTGATCAACAATATCGAGACGTTGTGGTGGGTGCGCGACATCGTCGAGAAAGGCGCCGACTGGTGGAAGGGAAATGGCCGCCATGAGCGTCATGGCCTGCGCAGCTTCTCGGTCTCGGGACGCGTCAAGAATCCCGGCATGAAGCTGGCGCCCGCGGGCATCACCGTGCGCGAATTGATCGACGAATATTGCGGCGGCATGGCCGACGGCCATCAATTCTACGCGTACCTCCCGGGCGGCGCTTCCGGCGGCATCCTGCCAGCCTCGATGGACGACATCCCGCTCGATTTCGGCACGCTGGAGAAATACGGCTGCTTCATCGGCTCGGCGGCGATCGTGATCCTGTCGCAGAAGGATAGCGTGCGCGCGGCGGCGCTGAACCTGATGAAGTTCTTCGAGGACGAGAGCTGCGGCCAGTGCACGCCGTGCCGCGTCGGAACCCAGAAGGCGGCGCAGCTGATGCAGAAGCCGGTCTGGAACCGCGCACTTCTGGAAGAATTGAGCCAGGCGATGCGCGATGCCTCGATCTGCGGGCTGGGACAGGCGGCATCGAATCCGCTGTCCTCCGTGATCAAATATTTCCCTGACGAGTTCAAGGAAGCGGCCGAATGACGAAGATTACGTTCGAGCTCGACGGCAAGCAGGTCGAGGCCCAGCCCGGCGAGACGATCTGGCAGGTTGCAAAACGCCAGGGCCGCGACATCCCGCATCTGTGCTATTCGCCAGCGCCCGACTACCGCCCCGACGGCAATTGCCGCGCCTGCATGGTCGAGATCGAGGGTGAGCGCGTGCTCGCAGCCTCGTGCAAGCGCACGCCGTCGGTCGGCATGAAGGTCAAGACCGAGTCGGCGCGCGCGACTGCCGCGCAGAAAATGGTGATGGAGCTCCTGGTCGCCGACCAGCCGGCGCGCGAGACCAGCCACGATCCGGAATCGAAGTTCTGGCACTGGGCCGAGGCAACGGGCGTCACCGAGAGCCGCTTCCCCGCTGCCGAGCGCTGGGCGGCCGACGCCAGCCATCCGGCGATGCGCGTCAATCTCGATGCCTGCATCCAGTGCGGCCTCTGCGTGCGCGCCTGCCGCGAGGTCCAGGTCAATGACGTCATCGGCATGGCTTACCGCAACGCCAGCGCCAAGATCGTGTTCGACTTCGACGATCCCATGGGCGAGTCCACTTGTGTCGCCTGCGGGGAATGCGTGCAGGCCTGCCCCACCGGCGCGTTGATGCCGGCCGTGATGCTCGACGAGAAGCAGACCCGCGTAACTTATGCCGACAGGAAGGTGGATTCGCTCTGTCCGTTCTGCGGCGTCGGCTGCCAGGTCACCTACGAGGTCAAGGACGAGAAGGTGATCTATGCGGAAGGCCGCGACGGTCCCGCCAATCACAACCGTCTTTGCGTCAAGGGCCGTTTCGGCTTCGACTACATCCACCATCCGCATCGCCTGACAAAGCCGCTGGTTCGGCTGCCGAATGCGAAGAAAGACGCCAACGATCAGGTCGATCCGGCCAATCCCTTCACGCATTTCCGTGAAGCAAGCTGGGATGAAGCGCTCGACGTTGCCGCCAAGGGTCTCGTCAAGATTCGTGACGAGAAGGGGGTGAAGGCGCTGGCCGGCTTCGGCTCGGCCAAGGGCTCGAACGAAGAGGCCTATCTGTTCCAGAAGCTTGTGCGCACCGGATTCGGCTCGAACAATGTCGATCATTGCACCCGGTTGTGCCACGCCTCGTCGGTGGCGGCGCTGTTCGAAGGCCTGAGTTCGGGCGCGGTGTCGGCGCCGTTCTCGGCGGCGATGGACGCCGAGGTGATCATCGTGATCGGTGCCAACCCGACCGTGAACCATCCGGTCGCCGCGACCTTCATCAAGAATGCGGTCAAGCAGAACGGCGCCAAGCTGTTCGTGATGGATCCGCGCCGGCAGACATTGTCGCGTCACGCGACCAAGCACCTCCAGTTCAAGCCGGGCTCGGACGTCGCCATGCTGAACGCGATGATCAACACGATCATCACCGAAGGCCTCACCGACGATCAATACATCGCCGGCTACACCGAAGGTTTTGAGGCCCTCAAGGAGAGGATCAAGGAGTTCACGCCGGAGAAGATGGAGGCGATCTGCGGCATCCCGGCGCAGACTCTGCGCGAGGTAGCGCGCACCTACGCGCGCGCGAAATCGTCGATCATCTTCTGGGGCATGGGCATCAGCCAGCATGTCCACGGCACCGACAATGCGCGCTGCCTGATTGCGCTGGCGCTGATCACCGGCCAGGTCGGTCGGCCCGGCACCGGCCTGCATCCGCTGCGCGGCCAGAACAATGTGCAAGGGGCCTCCGACGCCGGGCTAATCCCGATGTTCCTGCCGGACTACCAGCCGGTCGGCCGCGACGATCTGCGGGGCAGTTTCGAAAAGCTCTGGCAGCAGGATCTCGATCCCGTCCGCGGCCTGACCGTGGTCGAGATCATGAACGCGATCCACGCCGGCGAGATCAAGGGCATGTATATCGAGGGCGAGAATCCCGCGATGTCGGATCCTGACCTGCAGCATGCGCGCCAGGCGCTCGCGATGCTCGATCACCTCGTGGTGCAGGATCTCTTCGTTACCGAGACCGCGTTCCACGCCGACGTCATCCTGCCGGCCTCCGCCTTCGCCGAGAAGGACGGCTCCTTCACCAACACCGATCGCCGCGTGCAGCTCGCGCGCCAGGTGATCAAGCCGCCCGGCGATGCGCGGCAGGATCTCTGGATCATCCAGGAGATCGGCAAGCGCATGGGCTTGCCCTGGAATTATGCCGGCCCGGGTGATGTCTACACCGAGATGGCCGAGCTGATGCCGTCGCTGAAGAATATCAGTTGGGAGCGACTGGTGCGCGAAGGCGCGGTGACTTATCCGGCCGACGATCCGAACAAGCCCGGCAACGAGATCATCTTCACCACGGGCTTCCCGACCGCGAGCGGTCGCGGCAAGATCGTGCCGGCCCATGTCATTCCGCCGGACGAAGTGCCGGACGACGAATATCCGATGGTGCTCTCGACCGGCCGCGTGCTGGAGCA
This sequence comes from Bradyrhizobium sp. UFLA06-24, assembly GCF_054967145.1. NCBI lineage: Bacteria > Pseudomonadati > Pseudomonadota > Alphaproteobacteria > Hyphomicrobiales > Nitrobacteraceae > Bradyrhizobium > Bradyrhizobium sp. UFLA06-24. Next base: position 13,538 of record NZ_JADFUE010000061.1, on the reverse strand, counting down.
CTGGCACACCGGCTCGATGACGCGACGTGCGCAGGTGCTGGACCAGATCGAGCCGGAGGCCGTTGCGTTCATGTCGCCGAAGGACATGCGCAAGAAGAAGCTGGTGCCCGGCGATTTCATCCGCCTCGAGACCCGCCGCGGCGCCGTCGAGGTCAAGGTCCGCTCGGACCGGGACGTGCCGGAGAACATGGTGTTCATGCCGTTCTGCTATGCGGAGGCGGCGGCGAACCTGTTGACCAACCCGGCGCTCGATCCGTTCGGCAAGATCCCGGAGTTCAAGTTCTGCGCCGCGCGTGCCGAGCGCGCGGAGATGCGGGACGCGGCGGAGTAGGCCACGGCGGTCATTGCGAGCCTAGCGAAGCAATCCAGATTGTCTCCTTGGTGGGATTCTGGATTGCTTCGTCGCTTCGCTCCTCGCAATGACGGTGGTAAACGTCACCCATCTCCAAAGTCACCCCCGCCACCCGCGCGCTCACGTCCGCCGGTATTGCCTTCACCATTCATACATACGACTACGATCCCGACGCCGAGAGCATCGGGCTTCAGGCCGCCGCCGCCCTCGGCGAGGATCCGGCGCGCGTGCTCAAGACGCTGATGGCGCTGGCCGACGGCAAGCCGGTCTGCGTGATTGTCCCGTCCGACCAGGAAGTCTCGATGAAGAAGCTCGCCGCAGCCGTGAGCGGCAGGTCGGCGCAGATGATGAAGCCGCCGGAGGCCGAGCGCGTCACCGGCTACAAGGTCGGTGGCATCAGCCCATTCGGACAGCGCAAGCAGGTCGGCACCGTGATCGAGCAGAGCGCGCTTGCGCATGAGCTCGTCTATCTCAATGGCGGTCAACGCGGCTTGCAGGTGCGGATGAAGCCAGCCGATGTGCGGGATGTCGTGAAGGCGGTCGTGGCGGACGTCCTGGCGTAAGCGTCTCGTCTACTGCTTCTGCAGCAGCTTGAGCCGGCAGCGCAGCGCCTCGCGGATATGAGCGCGCGCGAGCTGCTCGGCCTTGTCGCCGTCGCGCTTGGCGATGGCCTCGATGATGGCCTGATGTTCGGCGTGGCTGGTCGAGGGGCGCCCCGTCACCGTGAAAGTGGTTGGGCCGAGCAGGGCGATCCAGTCCTGCAATTCGCGCGAGGCATTGTCGAGATAGCGGTTGCGAGCAGCGCGGCAGACCGCTTCGTGAAAGGCGCGGTTCAGCCTTGCCATCTCAGTGGCGTCGGTCTCGGACGCCTCAACAAAAGCCTGCTCGATATCCCTCAGTGCGTCGATCTCGGGCGCCGAGGCATGTTCAGCCGCCAGGCGCGCCGCGGCGCCTTCCATGATCTCGCGCATGGCGTAGAGCTCGAGCACTTCCGAGATATCGAGGTTACGAACGATCAGCCCGCGGCCGCCGGCGGGCTCGACGAAGCCACGCGCTGCGAGACGGCCCAGGGCTTCGCGCACCGGCGTGCGGCTGACCTTGAGCCGCTGCGCCACTTCCTCCTCGCGCAGGCGGTCGCCGGCGCGGTAGCTGCCGGCCTGGAGCGCCTCGCAGAGCGAGCGGAACACGGCTTCGCCCAGCGCGACTCCTTCGCCGCGCACGATCGATCCGCCTGCCTTTGCCGGTCGCCTGGCCATGGTCCCTCACGCTGCATTCTGCCCATGCAGAGATGCCGCTTGCACCGCATATGTATATCTTTGTATACAAAAGTACGCAATGGTGGACCGGTTGACCTGGGCCGCGGGCGGGCAGAATGTCTCCAACCTCGTCGCATCGGGCAGACGGCATGAGCAGCAAATACGATGTGCTGGTGATCGGCGGGGGCAACGCGGCGCTGTGCGCGGCGATCGCGGCGCGCCGCAGCGGCGCCTCGGTGCTGGTGCTCGAAGGCGCGCCCAAATTCTATCGGGGCGGCAACACCCGCCACACCCGCAACATGCGTTGTGCCCACGATGCCGCGACCGAGATCCTGACCGGCCCCTACACCGAGGAGGAGTTCTGGGAGGACCTGCTGCGCGTCACCGGCGGGCAGACCGATGAGGTGCTTGCCCGTCACATGATCCGCGAGTCCAAGGACATCCTGAACTGGATCGTGGAGCAGGGCGTTCGCTGGCAACCCTCGCTTGGCGGGACGCTGAGTCTCGGCCGCACCAACTCCTTCTTCCTCGGCGGCGGCCGGGCGATGCTGAACGCGCTGTATCTGACCGCCGAACGTCTTGGTGTCGCCATCGAATACGACGCCGAAGTCACCGACCTTGTGATCGAGGACGGCATGTTCCTCGCCGCTCGCTTGAAGCGGCCGATCAACGGCGAGACCGAGATCCGCGCGACCTCGCTTGTGGCCGCCGCCGGCGGCTTCGAAGCCAACATCGAATGGCTGAAGCAGTATTGGGGCGAGGCTGCCGATAATTTCCTGATCCGCGGTACGCCCCATAATCGCGGCTCGATCCTGAAGATGCTGCTCGACAAGGGCGTACAGCAGGTCGGCGATCCCACCCAGTGCCACGCGGTCGCGATCGACGCCCGCGCGCCGAAGTTCGACGGCGGTATCATCACGCGCCATGACTCCGTGGTGTTTGGTATCGTCGTCAACAAGCATGCCCGGCGCTTCTACGACGAGGGTGAGGACATCTGGCCGAAGCGCTACGCGATCTGGGGCCGGCTGGTCGCGGCGCAGCCCGACCAGATCGCCTACATCATCTTCGATTCAACCGTCGTCACCAGCTTCATGCCGACGCTGTTCCCGCCGATCGCGGGACAGACCATCGCGGAGCTTGCCGGCAAGCTCGAACTCGATCCGGCCGCTCTGGAAAAGACCATCACCGAGTTCAACGCCGCGGTGCTATCAGGCACGTTCGACCACACCATTCTGGACGATTGCCGCACCGAAGGCATCACGCCGCCCAAGACTCATTGGGCGCGCAAGATCGAAACGCCGCCTTATCTTGCTTATCCAGTGCGGCCGGGCATCACCTTCACCTATCTCGGCACGCGCGTGACCAAGGAAGCGCGGATGCTGATGGCTGACGGCAAACCGTCGGCCAACATGTTCGCCGCCGGCGAGATCATGGCCGGCAACGTGCTCGGCAAGGGTTACGCGGCCGGCATGGGCATGACCATCGGCAGCGTGTTCGGGCGGATCGCAGGACGGGAAGCGGCGAAACATGCACGGAACTAGGATTCTCGATGAAGCCGACCGTCTGATGACGGTCTGCAATTCCTGTCGCTACTGCGAGGGTCTTTGCGCGGTGTTTCCTGCCATGGAAATGCGTCGCGCCTTCTCCGACGGCGACCTCAACTATCTTGCCAATCTCTGCCATGCCTGCGGTGCCTGCTACGTCGATTGCCAATTCTCGCCGCCGCACGAATTCAACGTGAACGTTCCGAAGACACTCGCGGTCGCGCGCGCCGAGTCTTATGCGGCCTATGCCTGGCCCAAGGCGCTGTCCGGCGCCTTCGCGCGCAACGGGCTGGTCCTCAGCATCCTCGTCGCGATCAGCATGGGCGCCTTCATTCTCGGCTTTGCGGCACTGAATGATAGCAGCGTGCTTTTCGGTGTGCACACCGGGCCCGGCGCCTTCTACAGATTGATGCCGCACAACGCGATGGCCGCGCTGTTCAGCGCTGCGTTTCTCTTTGCGATCCTGGCGCTGGTCATGAGCGTGCGCGCATTCTGGCGCGAGATCGGCACGCCCATCGGCGGCCATGCCGACGGGGGCTCCATCTTCCAGGCGATCCGCGATGCCGGCGAACTGCGCTATCTCGATGGCGGCGGTGTCGGTTGCTACAACGAGGACGACAAGCCGACCGACCGGCGGAAGCTCTTCCATCACCTGACCTTCTACGGCTTCCTGCTGTGCTTCGCTGCAACCTCGGTGGCCACGCTCTATCACTACCTGCTCGGGCGCGAGGCGCCGTATCCATGGTGGGATCTGCCGGTTGTGCTCGGCACGCTCGGCGGCATCGGCCTTGTCGTTGGCCCGATCGGCCTGTTCGCGGCCAAGATGCGACGCGATCCGGCACTGCTCGACGAGATCAGCTACGGAATGGATGTCGGCTTCATTGCCATGCTGTTCCTCACCGGCCTCACCGGCATGCTGCTTCTGTTCTTGCGCGAGACCTCGGCGATGGGACCGCTGCTGGCGCTGCATCTCGGCGCAGTCTTCGCGCTGTTTATCACCATGCCCTACGGCAAGTTTGTGCACGGGATCTATCGCTTCGCGGCGCTGGTGCGTTATGCCCAGGAGCGCCGGACCGCGGCTTAGCCGTCAGGCTCGGCTAAAGCGGTAGTTGCGAAGAAACGCGATCGTGTGATCCATCGCGACGTGGTCGCGGGGCAATCCTGTACGGGAGGTCTTCACGACGATATGGTCGGCCATACCGCCCAGCATTGCGCTTTAAACTGAGACCCTCCCGTCATTCGGCTTGGGCAGGACGACAGACCGGCGAGCGCATCGATGAGCGGCTGCCCGCGATCACACCGAAGGGATAGTCCACTTCGGGCAGGGCGTCCGGCCGGGGTGCCGTCGTGAGCTCGAGCCCGGTGGCCCATAGACGGCGCGGTAGAGTCGAGACCCGCTCAGGAGATCGGCGACCTCGCTGCCGATACCTATCTGGACTTCTTCGCCGAGCACGCCAATCTGCTGCGCTCGCTGTTCGAGCATCGGATGGAGGACGACCGTCCTTATCCGGACGACATCCTGCAGATGGTGATGGATGCTTTCGCCTTGATGCACCCACCGCTCATGCGGGTCCTCCCCGAGGCGGACGACGTCAAGATTGCGCTGCTCTCGCGCACCCTGTTTTCCGCCGTGCATGGGATCATCTCGCTCGGGCTCGAAGAGCGCATGGTCGCCGTGCCTCCGCAGATGCTGCGCCAGCAGGTCACGCAATTCCTGGACGCGCATCTCGTCGGTCTCGGGATCCTGCCGGCACGATAACGGCGACGATCGCCGTCACGCGCGAGCGGCTTCGCGGGGCCTTGGGGCGACGAGAACGACATCCGGTTTGCCGTTGTCGACTTGAACCCGGTTGCGACCCTTTTCCTTGGCGCGATAACAGGCGGCATCCGCCCGGCGCATCGCTTCCTCGAGCGTGGTGCTGCCCTCGGCGATGCAGGCAACGCCGATGCTGGCAGTCACGGCAAAGCAGCGATCGTCCCAGGCGAAGCTGAACCCTTCAAGCGACCGTCGCAGCCGCTCGGCAATATCGACGGCCTCGTATGGCGGACATTGCGGCAGGATCAGCCCGAATTCGTCACCGCCGAGTCGGGCGACCACGTCGTATGACCGCCGGTCCTGCTGCAACAGGCGTGCGACCTGACACAGCAGCCGATCGCCGGCGAGATGGCCGCAGTTGTCGTTGACGGCCTTGAACTGGTCGAGGTCGAGCAGGATCAGGCTCAGCGAGCGCTCGCTGCGGCCATCGAGCTCGCTCTGAAGTCGCGCCTCGAAGGCTCGCCGGTTCGCGATACCTGTCAGCCAGTCATGCGAGGCTTGAAAGGCGAGACGATCCTTTTCCGCATGCAATGCGTCCTCGAATGCCAGCCTTTGCAGCACCAGTCGCCGTGTGTGCCAGATCAGGAGCAGGATCAAGATCGCGGCGGTCGCGATGTTCAGCCAAGTCAGAGTCAGTTTGATGGTGCGGGAGCCTTCGCCCAGGACCGTTGAGAACCGCTCGGCATGCCCCGTGAACTGCCTGTTCAACTCCGAGAGCCGTGACGAGAGGAACTGCCGGCGACCGCTGTCTCTGATGGGGCCGTCCTTCAGTTCACTCCGGATGACTTCACCGAACACGCTGAGCTCCAGCAGCATCGGATCGGTGGCAGCCCACTCCCGAATCGCCTCCTTGAGAAAGCTGACCTGGTTGAAATAGCGGAACAGCCAGATCAGGCCAGGAACGTCGTCCGGGTGGTTGCCGCCTTGCAGGAAGCCGATGCGCGCGGTCTCGATGTCGACCGGATCACTCTCGAGCGCCCATCTTGCATACTCATCGCCGATGGGGACGGCGAGCGAGGTCCGGTATCGTGCAAACTGGCTGGCTTCCCCCGAATGCAGATAGAGATTGAGGAAATAGACGGCGTTCTTCTGCGAACGCGACCACATCGCCTCGCCCGCGACATATGCGCGAACCGACGACATCACCTCCAGGCTGAATCCGGCGATCGCCGCCTGCAGCACGACGACCATCACGAACGGCGAGACGAGCTTGATCGCGTGAAGGAAGCTGCGTTCCTTCGCCGACGTTGCTGTTCTGCGAAACACCCTGCGTTCCCCAAATCATTCAACGACCCAGCCGATCGTTCGGCTGATAACGCGAACCTTGCGGGAATCCTGCTTAACTCGACATGAGAAAGCCGCGAGATCGTCTCTCAGGGTGAAAGCGACGTGAAACAGATGCGCGCAGATCGTCGCAAATGCTACTCAGCCGGAACCGCCGCGGTATCGGCGCGCCGATACCGCGAATCCGGCCGTTCCGATTTACGCAATCGAGAGAATCTGGGCTGCTGCTAAACCAATACTGGCTTGCGCACACGGCCGGCGTTGCCGAACACGCGCAAATAGCGCTCGATCTCCGAGGGTATGCCGGTCGCCTTTTCCGGGTTGTCGGAGAGCTTGACGGCCGGACGTCCGTCGACCGACGACACCTTGCAGACCAGCGAGATCGGATCGAGATTGAACGAGCCGTCCGGCGCGCAGCCGACGAAGTCGTTGGTGAGATTTGTGCCCCAGCCGAACGAGAGCCGCACGCGGCCTGCGAAGTGGTGATAGGTCTCCTCGATCGAGCCGACGTCCATCGCGTCGGAGAACACGAGCAGCTTGTCCTTGGGATTGCGGCCTTTCTTCTCCCACCAGGCCACGATCTCCTCGCCGGCCTGGATCGGCGGCGCGCTGTCGGGGCGGAAGCCGGTCCAGTCGGCCACCCATTCCGGGGCATCGCGCAGGAACGCCTTGGTGCCGAAGGCGTCCGGCAACGCGATCAGCAGATTGCCGCCATAGGTCTGGCGCCACTGATCGAGAATGCGATAGGGCGCCCAGCGCAATTCCTCGTCGTCCCTCGCCAGCGCGGCCGCGACCATCGGCAGCTCATGCGCATTGGTACCGATGGCTTCGAGATCGTTGTCCATCGCGAGCAGCACGTTGGAGGTGCCGATGAAGGACGGGCCGAGGCCTTCCTTCACCGCCTCAACGCACCAGCGCTGCCAGAGGAAGCCGTGGCGGCGGCGGGTGCCGAAGTCGGACAACCGCAAATTCTCCAGCTTGCGCAGCCGCTCCACCTTGGTCCACAGCTTGGCCTTGGCACGGGCGTAGAGCACGTCGAGTTCGAAGCGGCCGCGGCCCTTCATCGCCGAACGTGAGCGCAATTCGTTGAGGATGGCGAGCGCCGGAATCTCCCACATCGTGGTGTGGGTCCAGGGCCCGTGGAAATGCAGCTCGTACTGGCCCTCGACCTTGCGCAGCTCGTATTCGGGAAGGCGGAATTCGGCCAGCCAGCGGATGAAGTCCGCCGAAAACATGTGGGTCTTGCCGTAGAAGGTGTTACCGGCGAGCCAGATCAGCTCCTTCTTGGAGAAACGGATGGTCCGGGCGTGGTCGAGCTGGGCCCGCAGTTCGCCCTCGTCGATGATCTCGGCAAGGCGTACATGGCGCGAACGGTTGATGACTGAAAATGTGACCTGCTGATCCGGATAGTCATCCCGAATCATCTGCAACATCAACAGCTTATAGAAATCTGTATCGAGCAGGCTGCGGATGATGGGATCCAGCCGCCAGCTGTGATTGTAGGTTCGGCTCGCAATGTCGGTCACTGTCATGGCCGAATTCTAGCGTGACGGCCCGCGCGCAACCAGTGGATTTCGGACGGAGCATCGTCACGGCGCGCCGGGCCTGGTGCGGCCGAACCCAACTGATCCTCTGCAATCGTGCCTTACATCGCGTCGAACTGCCCGGTCAGCGTGACGCGCGGGCCGTGCGTGTAACGGTCCGGTGTGAAACCGGCGTTGGACGAGCCGGCCTGGTTGAACACGTTGACGAACGCATCGAGCCGGTAGCTGGCGCCAAGCTTGAGGTTCTGCGTCAGCCAGTAAGAGGCGCCGACCTGAATATCGGCGCTCAGCACACCGGCAAACAGCCGGTCGTTACCCGTTCCGATCTGGTCGATCACCGTGGGCGGCGGGCTGCCAACAAACAAGCTCCTCCCTGTGATCTGCGATTGCTGCCGACCCAACAGTAGGGCGACGTCGCCGCTATAGTCGAACGACCATTGGCCGGCGAATCGGACCGAGCCTTCCAGGCCGATGAGGGGGCCCGCGCCCAGGAAGCTCGCGCGTGCGTCGTTGTAATTCGCGATCGTGATGGAAGCGCCGGCGCCTGTGCCAGCCTGGACATCAGAGTCCGAGCTCCGGGCGGTGAACTCGGCCACGCGAAGACCTGCCTTGAGCTGAAGTGCATCTGGGCCGCGCCCGGCAAAGTCACGCCCGATCGCAAGATCAGCAAGCCAGTGAGTTTCCTTGTAGGCTGCCGCGAAGGTTTCCGTTCCCGTTAGCCCGCCGCCGGCGATGCCGATCGTTCGCGTGCCGTTGCTCGAGCCGCCTTCGCAAGAATCTTTTTCATTGTATTCACCTCGTCCCACCAGTGGCGCGACCGTGGCGAGGAATCATGGATTGCGCATCAACCGTTCGGTTGAACTCGTCCGGCTGCCGCGCTTGACGCGACATTTCCGGGCGCTGGTGTGGCCGATCGGCCGCAGCGGTGCTGACGCCTGGATCAGCCGCCGGCAACCGTCGCTGCGATCGTTTCGAGCTGGCTCCTGATCCAGCGATGCGCGGGGTCCTTCTGGTAGCGCTGGTGCCAGACCATGAACATCGGCAGCTCGGCCAGCGTGCGCGTGCGCGAGGCAAGCGGAATCCGCGCATGCGCGAATCCACCCATCACACCGGAGGCGAGCAGGCTCGGCATGCTCGCCAACATCTGCGAGCCGCGCAGGAAGGACGGCACACCGGAGAAGCTTGGCACCGAGATGGCGATGTCGCGGTGGAAGCCGTTGGCCGCAAGCCGGCGGTCGAAGTCGAGCCGCTCGTTGTCGGTATAGACCACGGTGATGTGACGGGCGGCGAGATAAGCGCTGCGGCCCGCCGGGGCGGCGCGCGCCTTGGGATCGAAATAGCAGACGTAATGATCGCTCAGCAGCCGCTTCTGCACGATGTCGATGCCAACAGGCGGCAGCGGCGTGATCAGGAGGTCGCAGCGATTCTCGCGCAGCATGGCCGGCGAGGGCGATTGCGACGGGATCACGCGCAGGTTCAGGCTCTTTACTCGCGCTGCGACGTGCTCGAAGAAGCGCGGCAGCAGCAGGTCGCGCTGGAAATCGTTGGCGGCGATCGTCAGCGAGAGCTGCGCGCTCGCCGGTTCGAACGTGACGCCGCCGGCGAAGCTGCGCATCTCGTCGATCAGCGCGCGCGCCTTTGCGGCGAGTGCCTGGGCATGGGCGGTCGCGACGATGCCGCGGCCGGATTTCGCGAACAGCGGATCGCCGGCGATGCGCCGCAGCTTGTTCAGTCCGTGGCTGACGGCCGACTGGGTCAGGCCGAGCCGCGTGGCGGCTGACGTGACCGAGCCCTCCTCCAACACGGCGAGGAACAGCTCGAGGGCGTGGCCGTCGAGGGCCAAATGATCGATTTCCTTCATACTATGCATTATAATTGATCTATTTATTTGTGGAATAGCCCGGGCGATGATCTCGCCAACACGCCGCGCCAGCACCGGTCGCGGTCAGAGGGAGAGACACCGCCGATGAATGCCCAAGCACCAGCCTTGCGCGATCCCCGCCTCAACCGCCCCGAGCCCTTGACCCCGCCGCTTGGCGACGGCGCTTTCTTCCAGCGCGACCGCTCGATCCATCCGCCGGCGCACGCCCCCGGTTACAAATCCTCCGTGCTGCGTTCTCCGCGCCAGTCGCTGCTGTCGCTGGAGAATTCTGTCTCCGAAATCACGGGACCGGTATTCGGCCACAACGATCTCGGCCCGCTCGACAACGATCTGATCCGCAACTACGCCAAGGACGGGGATCCCGTCGGCGAGCGCATCGTCGTCCATGGCCGCGTGCTGGACGAGACTGGCCGGGGCGTGCCGAACACGCTGGTCGAGTTCTGGCAGGCCAATGCCGGCGGCCGCTACCGGCACAAGAAGGACACGTATCTTGCGCCGATCGATCCGAATTTCGGAGGTTGCGGCCGCGCGCTGACCGACGACACCGGCTACTATTATTTCCGCACCGTGAAGCCGGGGCCTTATCCCTGGCGCAACTACGTCAACAGCTGGCGACCGGCCCATATCCATTTCTCGGTGTTCGGTTCGGGCTTTGCGCAGCGGCTGATCACGCAGATGTATTTCGAGGGCGACCCCCTGATCCCGATCTGCCCGATCCTGACGACGATCCCGGACAAGGACGCGCTCGATCGCCTCGTGGCGCCACTCGACCTCAACGCCTCGACGCCGTTCGACTCGCTCGCCTACCGCTTCGACATCGTCCTGCGCGGCCAGCGCTCCACCTATTTCGAAAATCGCACCGCGGGGAATTAAGATCCATGGCGCAGCCGCTCAACTATCTCAAGGAAACCGCTTCGCAGACCGCCGGGCCCTATGTCCATATCGGCCTGATCCCGGCCATGGCAGGCTTCGACATCTTCGAAAAGAACTTCTCCAATGTGCTGGTGACGCCGAACACGCAGGGCGAACGCATCACGCTCGAAGGCAAGGTGCTCGACGGCACCGGCACGCCGCTGCGCGACGTGCTGCTGGAGATCTGGCAGGCCAATGCGGCCGGTCGCTATAACCACCCGGCCGATCGCTCGGCCGGCGCGCTGGATCAGGATTTCCGCGGCTGGGGCCGCGCGGGCTCCGACTTCGAGAGCGGGCTGGTGACTTTCGAGACCATCAAGCCCGGCGCGATCGTCGACAAAGCGGGTCGCAAATGCGCGCCGCACGTCAACGTCTGGATCGTCGCGCGCGGCATCAACATCGGATTGAACACGCGCCTCTATTTCTCGGATGAAGAGGCCGCCAACGCCGCCGACCCGGTGCTCAACCTGATCGAGCAGCCGGTGCGACGGGCGACCCTGATCGCAAAGCGTGGCGAGCGTGCCGGCAAGGTCGTGTATTCCTTCACGATCAATTTGCAGGGGCCTGAGGAGACGGTGTTCTTCGACGTCTGATTGATCCCAGCTGCAATGAAACGGCCCCAACCAACGGTGGGGCCGTTTCTGTTGTCGGCATCGCTTCGGGCAGTGAGTCAGACGAAAGTCTAGCCAGCGGCCGCGATCGGTTGGGAACCAAACCGCTTCTGGATCTTTGCTTCGACAGGTTCCTCGCGGAGGGTTCCATGAGCAATCTGAAAGAGCGCGAAACCGCCCCGGACGTCTACAATCTGTTTCTCGCGGCGGTTCTCTTCCTATCGCCGTGGCTGTTCAAGCTGACGAACAGCCAGGGCAAGATCGACCTTTGGATCACGAGTGCGATCATCGTTGTGCTCTCGCTTGCGGCCATCATCGCCTACCGTGATTGGGAGGAGTGGATCAACGTTCTCATGGGCGTCTGGCTGATTGCCTCGCCCTGGCTGCTCGGATTTCCGCACACCCGCGCGATGCATCTGAGCATCGGTTTCGGCATCGTCATCGTGCTTTTGGCATTGCTTGACCTCTTCCTGCACTACGAGAAGAGGCATCCGGAGGATATGTCCGCAGAGTCCGGGCACGAGGCGGCACGACAATAGCGCGCTACTCCCCGTCGTGGAGCTGTGTGCGAAAGGCGCTCGGGGAAAGCCCGGTGGCCGAAGTGTAGACCCTGCTGAAATAAGCGGGGTCCTCGAAGCCGAGTGCGTAGGCGATCGTCGAGACCGGCAGGTTGGTGTAGACGAGGTTCCGCCGCGCTTCGCGGATCAGCCGGTTCAGGATCAGGTGCGAGGCGGTATCGCCGGTTGCCGCGCGCGTGATGCGGTTGAGATGCGTCGGCGTGATCGCGAGCGCCTTCGCGTAATCCGCCACGCTCCAGCGCTCCAGATGATGCTGTTCGAGCAGGGCCTCGAAGCGACGGAATAGATTTGACTCTGCGCTGACGCCGCTGCCGCTCTCGCCCGTGAGCGCACGTGCCACGAGACCGATCATGGCCGCCGATAATGCACGCAGCACATGCGCCCGGCCGAAATCGCGTGCGGCATGCTCGGCGAAGATCTGCTTCATCGTGGCGCGGATCTGCGCCGTGCCGCGCACCACGGCCGATCTCGACAGCACCCCGCGCAGCCCCTCGGCGGCAAGCAGCGCCTCGTCCAGGATTTCCGCAGCGATGGTCAGCACCCAGCCCTGGGTTCCCGGAGTGAAGCGGAAGCCGTGGACATGACCGACCGGCACGTTGACGATCTGCATCGGCTTCAAGGGCACGACCCGTCCGTCGAGCGTCGCTTCGCCGCCGCCGCGCTCGATCAGCAGCACCTGGTGCAGCCGGGCATGCCGGTGCACGGCAAGGGTCCAGTCGTGCAGCACCGAGCGGGACGCGATCGTCTCGCAATGGACGACGTCGGGCAGGTCGCCGGACTCGCCGAACAGATTGTAGACCCGGATGGCCGGGGTGGGAGCTGTGGTTCTCATGTTCGAATAGTACAAGACAATGGCGAAAGCCTCCATCGGTCCTGTCAGCGGAATCTGCAAAAAAGTGCCGACGGGAGGACAGAAAAATGAAAGTACAGGTCTGTATCATCGGTGGTGGGCCGTCCGGGCTGCTGCTGTCCCAGCTGTTGCACCTGAAAGGCATCGATACGGTCGTGTTGGAAAAATCCAGCCGCGACCACGTGCTGTCCCGTATCCGCGCCGGCGTGCTCGAGCACGGCTTCGCCAGGCTGATGCGCGAGGCGCAATGCGGCGAGCGGATGGACCGCGAGGGCGAAATCCACAATGGATTCGAGATCGCTCATGACGGCGTGCTCTCCCATATCGATCTGCACAAGCACTCCGGCGGCAATTCCGTGCTGGTCTACGGCCAGACCGAGTTGACGCGCGACCTCTACGAGGCGCGCGATCGTCTCGGCGGCAAGGTGGTGCACAATGCGGAAGACGTGACACCGCATGATCTGACATCGGATCGGCCTTACGTGACGTATCGCGCGAACGGCGAGACCATCCGCGTCGATTGCGACTATATCGTCGGCGCCGACGGCTTCCACGGCGTCAGCCGCAAATCGATCCCGAAGGACGTGCTGCGTGAATATGAGAAGGTCTATCCGTTCGGCTGGTTAGGGGTGCTGTCGCGCACCAAGCCGGTCTCTCCGGAACTGATCTATGTGAAGCACGACCGTGGCTTCGCGCTCTGCTCGCTGCGCTCGCAGGTCCTAAGTCGTTATTATGTCCAGGTGCCGCTCACCGACAAGGTCGAGGACTGGTCGGATGATGCATTCTGGGCCGAGCTCAAGCGTCGCTTACCGGACGAGGTCGCCGCGCGACTGGTCACCGGCCCATCGATCGAAAAGAGCATCGCGCCGCTGCGCAGCTTCGTCGCGGAGCCGATGAGCTATGGCCGCC
>NZ_JADFUE010000060.1:0-37098 GCF_054967145.1 Bradyrhizobium sp. UFLA06-24 | reverse complement strand
CGGCCGGCCCGCCCTCGACCACGGTCCAGTAGGTCTTGCCGATCTTGCCATGTTTGAAGAGAAGGCCGAGCGAAGCGGTGGCCTTGCGATGGCGGCCAAGCACGAGGCAGCCGGAGGTGTCCTTGTCCAGGCGGTGGGCCAGCACCGGCGGCCGCGGCAGGCCGAACCGGAGCGCGTCGAAGGAGTCTTCCAGATTGGGGCCGCCCTTGGGGCCGCGATGCACCGGTAGACCGGCCGGCTTGTTGATGACCAGCATCAAGCCGTCGCGATGGAGCACGCGGCCCAGGATCTCGTCAGCGGTCAATTCGGGAACATCGAGCAATTGCAAGACTTTCGTTTACTTGCCGGAACGGCTAACACACCCCCGCCATGAACGATACCACTGACACCCCCAAGCTGAGCTGGTGGCGCCGCCTGTCCAACGGGCTGAAGCGCACCTCGTCCTCGCTGGGGACCGCGGTCGCCGACCTCGTCACCAAGCGCAAGCTCGACCGCGCCATGCTCGACGACATCGAGGACGTGTTGCTGCGCGCCGACCTCGGTACCTCCGTCGCGGTGCGGATTGCGGACGCGGTCGGCACGGGACGTTATGACAAGGCGATCTCGGCCGACGAGGTCAAGGACGTCGTCGCGACCGAGGTCGAGAAGGTGCTGGCCCCGGTGGCGAAGCCGCTCGAGATCGACACGGCCAGGAAGCCGTTCGTCATCCTCGTGGTCGGCGTCAACGGCTCCGGCAAGACCACCACGATCGGCAAGCTGTCGCAGAAATTCGCCTCCGAAGGCCGCAAGGTGATGCTCGCCGCCGGTGACACGTTTCGCGCTGCCGCGATCGAGCAGCTCAAGGTCTGGGGCGAGCGCACCAAGACGCCTGTTATCGCAGGCGCGCAAGGCTCGGACTCGGCAAGCCTCGCCTTCAATGCACTGACGGCGGCCAAAGAGCAGAACATCGACGTGCTCCTGATCGACACTGCCGGCCGCTTGCAGAACAAGGCCGAGCTGATGAACGAGCTCGAGAAGGTCGTGCGCGTCATCCGCAAGGTGGACGCGACGGCGCCGCATGCGGTGCTACTCGTGCTGGACGCCACCGTCGGCCAGAACGCGCTGTCGCAGGTCGAGGCCTTCCATCGCACCGCGGGAGTCACCGGCCTCGTGATGACCAAGCTCGACGGCACCGCGCGCGGTGGCATCCTGGTGGCGCTCGCGGAGAAATTCAAACTGCCGGTGCATTTCATCGGCGTCGGCGAAGGCGTCGACGATCTTGCGCCGTTCACCGCAGGCGATTTCGCCCGCGCGATCGCCGGTATCGAAAGCTAGAGAATGGACAAGACCCAGCCGCATCCGCTGTTCAAGCTTGCGACCGAGCTCGGTCCGCTGCTCGTGTTCTTCTTCGTCAATGCGAAGTTCAACCTGTTCGCCGCAACCGGCGCCTTCATGGTCGCGATCGTGGCGGCGATGATCGCCTCCTATGTGGTGACGCGCCACATCCCGATCATGGCGATCGTGACAGGCGTGATCGTGCTGGTGTTCGGCACGCTGACGCTGGTGCTGCACGACGAGACCTTCATCAAGGTCAAGCCGACCATCATCTACGGCCTGTTCGCCGCGATTCTCGGCGGCGGCTTGTTGTTCGGCCGTTCCTTCATCGCGGTGATGTTCGACCAGATGTTCAACCTGACGCCGCAGGGCTGGCGGATCCTGACGTTGCGCTGGGCCTTGTTCTTCGCCGGCATGGCGGTGCTGAACGAGGTGGTCTGGCGCACCCAGAGCACCGACTTCTGGGTGAACTTCAAGGTGTTCGGCGTCACGCCGCTGACCATGATCTTCGCCATCGCCCAGATGCCGCTGACCAAGCGCTACGGGGTCGAGCCGGTGTCGCTGGAAACCAGCGAGGCCGAGGCCGGGGATATCAGGAACGGCTGACGCCCGGCTATCGGTTCCCCTCCGGCCAACGCCCGACCAAGCCTATTCACGCTGCCGTGCACTTCGCGCGCCCGCGGGTCGGGTCGGACGGCCGATCCGTTCCCGTCTTCATCGCTCTGTAACCGCATGATGAAATTATTCAGCGCATTATCTTGCCTGAAGGGCCGCAGTCGGTAGCCTTTTCCCGTGAAGAGATGGTGGCACGCCGGAGGACCGGTGGTGAACACAAAACAGGGCCAGACCGCTGAACACCTGATTGAGTACCTCCGGCAGCTCGCCCCGCAGGTCCGCCGCCGCCTGCTCGCCGAACTCGAACGGTTGCATCTGCTCGGCGAGGACATTCCGCATTCCGAGCCCCTGATCGCGGCGCTGCGTGCCGAGTTTCGCAACACCGGCCAGAATCATTATCGCGTCGGAAATCCCTCACGCTATTTCTTCGAGCCGCTCGAGCCGGTGCTGGTGGACAGGGCGCCCGAGCGGGCCAATAGCGGTCAGATCGCCCGTGGATCGCTCGCACCGATCTGGAGCCTCGTGACCGAGCAATTGCTGCGCAGCATGGCCGCCGACTACATCGCCGATGCGAACGATGTCATCGCCGCCGACAAGCAGGCCGAGGCGCGGCAGATGGCCCAGGCGTTCCAAAAGAAGGTGCTGATCTATCTCAACGGCCTGCTCTGCTCGGCCGAGGGTACCGCCTCCATTCGCGATGGCCTGATGGCCTATACCAGCTCGCATGCGACGTTCGACGACCTGAAGAAGATGCTGCGCTACCTCGACATGCAGCGGGAGCTCGAGGATTTTGGCCGTGCGCTCGCGCCGAGGATTGGCCGGCTCGAGGGCGCCAGTCTGGACAAGGTCCTCGGCCTTTTGAGCACGCTGAAGGCCAAGCGCGCCGATGCCGTGCCGTTCGCGCTCACGATCCTCGCAAGGCGTCTGGAGACGCCTTGGGAGCTGCTGTCGGTCGCGACCGTTCCCGCCGACAACCGGGCTGCGGCGCGGATCGCGGCGTCCCCCTTCGCGATTGCGGTGTCGATGGTGCTCGATCAGATCGAGGAGAAGCACCACCTCCTGCTGTTTGCGCTCAGGAACTACCGTCCGGTGCGGGCGAAGGAGATCGTCAGCGAGATCTACGGGATCGAGGACGCGTTGAGAACGCGGATCGAGCTCAAAGGCTCCGGCTGGGGCCATCAGCTGGACGAGCTGATGACGGCCATACAGGCCGCCCTCGACGCCGAGATCAACACGATTCCAAGCGATCACCGGCACCTGACGCACATTCTGGAATCGCCGCGGTTGCGCCCGGACCAATCTTTCGGTCACAAGGTCGGCCATATGTTCGAGAAGGGCTGGGATGTCGTGTCCGGCTTGCTTGCAGGCAACACGGATACGACCCATCGTCGTGACGCTTCGTGAATCTAATCCGCGAAGAAGTTCGTCAGCGCCATGATCAGCTTCCTGCTTTGAGCGCCTTGTCGAGCTCGGGGATGAGCACGGTCTTGAGATTGGCAGGCGTGATCGGGCCCACCAGCTTGTAGACGATGGTGCCTTCGCGGCCGACGACGAAAGTCTCCGGGACGCCATAGACGCCCCATTCGATCGAGGCGCGGCCGTTGGCGTCAGCGCCGACGCGTCCGAACGGGTTGCCGTAGCGGCCGAGAAAGCGCCGCGCGTTGTCGGGCGCATCCTTGTAGTTGATGCCGACGAGCTGGAAGCGCTTGTCCTTGGCGAGCTCCGTCAGCAGCGGCGCTTCGTCGTGGCAAGGCACGCACCAGGAGGCCCAGACATTGACGAGGCTGACTTTGCCCTTGAACGCGGAAGGATCGAGCCCCGGCACTTGTGCGCTGTCGGTCTGCAATCCCTCGAGCGGCGGCAGCGTGATCTGTGGCGCGGGCTTTCCGATCAACGCGGAGGGAATCCGCGAGTGGTCGCCCCCGCCGAGCCCGAACCAGAACAGCACGGCGAGCCCGAGGAAAGCGAGCAGCGGCAGCACCATCAGGAAGGTGCGGCGCTGCGGCGGTGCGGAGGTCGATTGATCCGTCATGGCGTGCCCGTCGCGCTGCGGCCCGAGCGGCGGGTGATGCCGCTGCGCTCCAGCTCGCGCAGACGCTGCGTCTGGTTGCGATGATCGAGCACGATCCAGCCGATCAGGAGCACGACCACGATGGCTGCCGCGACGTAGGACGTCACGATGAAGGGCGCGTAGGGACCGAGCGACATGATCATGCAGCTCCTGTCGATGCGTTTTCCTGGCGCGAACCGGTGCTCATTTCGCTGGAAAACGCCACGCGGCTCGCCTGCATCATCTGCAAGGAGCGCACGCGCCGGCGCAAAATCTCGTTGCGCATGGCGGCCAGATGAAGCGTGACGAACAGCAGCGTGAATGCGACCGCCATCACCAGCAGCGGAATCAGGAACGATTTGTCGAGCGTCGAGCCGCCCATGCGCATCACCGAGGCCGGTTGGTGCAGCGTATTCCACCAGTCGACCGAGAATTTGATGATGGGAAGATTGAGCGCGCCTACCAGCGTCAGCACCGCCGCGGCGCGCGCCGCGCGCGAGGGATCTTCGACCGCGCGCCACAGCGCCATCAGGCCGAGATACATCAGGAACAGGATCAGCACCGAGGTCAGCCGCGCGTCCCATTCCCAATAGGTGCCCCACATCGGCCGGCCCCACAGCGAGCCCGTGAGCAGCGCCAGGAAGGTGAAGGCCGCGCCGATCGGAGCGGCGGCTTTGGCGGCGACGTCGGCGAGCGGATGCCGCCACACCAGCGTGCCCAGCGAGGCGACGCTCATTACGCCCCAGACGAACATCGACAGCCACGCATTGGGCACGTGGATGAACATGATCTTCACGGTCGCGCCCTGCTGATAATCGTCGGGCGCAAGAGCGGACAGATAGAGGCCCGTCGCAAGCAGGATGGCGGTCGCGGCCGCAAGCCACGGCAGCACCCGCGCCGAGAGCGCGAGGAACCTGGTGGGGTTGGCGAGGTCGATCAGCGACATGGTATCCTGATAATCACCGGGGGCTGCTCACGCAATCAGCATGAAAGCGCGCAGCGAAAGTTGATCGGGGTCAAGGCGTCAGACCCATTTCAGTCCAGCCCGTGCTTCAGGCTCGCCGCCGCCGCGAACGGGCCGATCACAAGGCTGACCAGCGACAGCGCGCACAGGATCGAGAACGGCGCGCCGAACGTCATGGGACCGACGATCGCGGCCTGCGAGGCCGCGACGCCGAAGATCAGCACCGGAATCGAGAGCGGCAACACCAGCACGGCCATCAATAATCCGCCGCGATGCAGCGTCACCGCCAGCGCCGCGCCGATCATCCCGGTGAAGGTCAAGGCGGGGGTGCCCGCCAGCAGCGTCAGGGCCACCGCGCCGGTCGCGACCATGTCGAGGTTGAGCAGCAGGCCGAGCACGGGGGTTGCGACGATCAGCGGCAGGCCCGCCGCCAGCCAGTGCGCCAGCGCCTTGGCGGCACAGGCGAGTTCCAGCGGCGTGCGGCTCATGGTGATGAGGTCGAGAGAACCGTCCTCGTGGTCGGCCATGAACAGCCGGTCCAGCGTGAGCAGGCTCGCCAGCAGCGCGCCGAGCCACAGGATCGCCGGCCCCAGCCGCGACAGCAGGGCCAGGTCGGGCCCGACCGCGAACGGCATCAGCACGACGACGGTCAGGAAGAACAACACCCCGATCAGCGCGCCGCCGCCAACGCGGAGCGCGATCCTGATGTCCCGGCGGATCAGCGCGGCGAGGGCGGTCATGGGGTCGCTCCGATGCTGCCGCGGATCGGCACCTCCCGCCGCATGCACACTGCGCTCCCTCCCCCCGTGTGGGGGAGGGTTGGGGAGAGGGGTAGCCCCGGGCGAGATGATCCTTCGAGGCAAGTTACCGGTAGTAAACCGCCCGCCTCCACGACGGAAAAACCGGTAGGCCGCGTCGTGTGGAGCCCCCCTCCCTGACCCTCCCCCACAAGGGGGGAGGGAATGGAGAGAGCGGCGCCCAGCCGCTTGGAAAACTGAGGGTCGCGCCGCCTCACGCCACACCCCCGATACTTAGCTCCCGCGCGTCGAGCCCCAGCGGCCCATGTGTGGCCGCGATGATCATCCCGCCGCGCGCCAGGTGGTCGCGCATCAGGCCGCCGAACATGTCCTGGCCGGCGACGTCGAGCGCGTTGGTCGGCTCGTCCAGCAGCCAGACCGGCCGTCGGACTGTCAGCAGCCGGGCCAGCGACAGGCGGCGGCGCTGGCCGGCTGACAGGAAGCCCGCGGGCAGATGGGTGGCATGGGCTAGCCCGACTTTGGCGAGGCTCTCGGCCGCGTCAGAGCACTCGCCGCCGAGGAAATCAGCCCAGAACGACAGGTTTTCCGCGACCGTGAGGGCCGGCTTCAGGGCGTCGCGATGGCCGAGATAGTGGCACTGCTCCGGCAGCGTCATCTCGGCGTCGCCCCCCTCCAATACGATCGTGCCGCCGGCCGGAACGAGCAGGCCCGCGATCAGCCGCAGCAGCGAGGTCTTGCCGGATCCGTTGCGGCCGATCACCGCCACGGCCTCGCCCGCGACCGCATCGAAATCGAGCCCGGAAAACACCTCGCGGCCGCCCCGCACACAGCCCACCCCGCGTCCGGAAAGCTGCATCTTTCCTTGCATGATCAAGCTCAAAGCCAGGCCTCAGGAAAACTTGGGGTAGCGCATGGGAATTTTTGGCTGGCGGATTGCTGCGGCACGATTGTGGCTGTGGCGGCGCGGTTAGAAAGCTTCTATAAGCCCGGAACTACTTGATGCAGCAACTCAACCTGCCCCTGCAAGCGGCCCAGCCTGATACGCTGACGGTGTTACAATACCCTCTGCCGGGTATATCTAACAATTGGGATTCCTACATGACCTCGCTCGACAGCTTCAAATGCAAAAAGACCCTCAAGGTCGGCGCCAAGACCTATGTCTATTACAGCCTGCCCACGGCCGAGAAGAATGGTCTGAAGGGAATTTCGAAACTTCCCTATTCGATGAAGGTCCTGCTCGAGAACCTGCTCCGCAACGAGGACGGCCGCTCGGTCAAGAAGGAAGACATCGTCGCGGTTTCGAAGTGGCTGCGCAAGAAGTCGCTGGAGCACGAGATCGCCTTCCGCCCCGCGCGCGTGCTGATGCAGGACTTCACCGGCGTGCCGGCGGTGGTCGATCTCGCCGCGATGCGCAACGCGATGCAGAAGCTCGGCGGCGATGCCGAGAAGATCAACCCGCTGGTCCCCGTCGACCTCGTCATCGACCACTCCGTGATCGTGAACTTCTTCGGCGACAACAAGGCTTTCGCCAAGAACGTCACTGAAGAGTACAAGCAGAACCAGGAGCGCTACGAGTTCCTGAAGTGGGGCCAGAAGGCGTTCTCGAACTTCTCCGTCGTGCCGCCCGGCACCGGCATCTGCCATCAGGTCAATCTCGAATATCTCTCCCAGACCGTCTGGACCAAGAAGGAGAAGATGACGGTCGGCAAGAAGACCGGCACCTTCGAGGTTGCGTACCCTGACTCGCTGGTCGGCACCGACTCTCACACCACGATGGTCAACGGTCTCGCCGTGCTCGGCTGGGGCGTCGGCGGCATCGAGGCGGAAGCCTGCATGCTCGGCCAGCCGCTGTCGATGCTGTTGCCCAACGTCGTCGGCTTCAAGCTGAAGGGCGCGATGAAGGAAGGCGTCACCGCCACCGACCTCGTGCTGACCGTCACGCAGATGCTGCGCAAGCTCGGCGTCGTCGGCAAGTTCGTCGAGTTCTTCGGCCCCGGCCTCGACAATCTCTCCGTCGCCGACAAGGCCACCATCGCCAACATGGCGCCGGAGTACGGCGCGACCTGCGGCTTCTTCCCTGTCGATGCCGCCGCGATCGATTATCTCAAGACCTCCGGCCGCGCGGCGCCGCGCGTCGCGCTGGTGCAGGCCTATGCCAAGGCGCAGGGCCTGTTCCGCACGGCCAAGTCGGCCGATCCGGTGTTCACGGAAACGTTGACCCTCGACCTCGCCGACGTCGTGCCGTCGATGGCCGGTCCGAAGCGTCCCGAAGGCCGCATCGCGCTGCCGTCGGTCGCAGAAGGCTTTTCGCTGGCGCTCGGCAGCGAGTACAAGAAGGCCGAAGAGCCCAACAAGCGCTTCCCGGTCGAAGGCAAGAACTTCGATCTCGGCCACGGCGACGTCGTGATCGCCGCCATCACCTCCTGCACCAACACCTCGAACCCGAGCGTGCTGATTGGTGCCGGCCTTCTGGCGCGCAACGCTGCCGCGAAGGGCCTCAAGGCCAAGCCGTGGGTGAAGACCTCGCTGGCTCCGGGCAGCCAGGTCGTCGCGGGCTATCTTGCCGATTCCGGTCTGCAGAAGGATCTCGACAAGGTCGGCTTCAACCTGGTCGGCTTCGGCTGCACCACCTGCATCGGCAATTCCGGTCCGCTGCCGGAGGAGATCTCGAAGTCGATCAACGACAACGGCATCGTCGCCGCCGCCGTGCTGTCAGGCAACCGCAATTTCGAAGGCCGCGTCTCGCCCGACGTGCAGGCGAACTATCTGGCCTCGCCGCCGCTGGTCGTCGCGCACGCGCTCGCCGGCAGCGTCACCAAGAACCTCGCGGTCGAGCCGCTCGGCGAAGGCAAGGACGGCAAGCCGGTCTACCTGAAGGATATCTGGCCGACGACGAAGGAGATCAACGCCTTCATGAAGAAGTTCGTGACCGCGTCGATCTTCAAGAAGAAGTATGCCGACGTGTTCAAGGGCGACACCAACTGGCGCAAGATCAAGACGGTCGAGAGCGAGACCTATCGCTGGAACATGTCTTCGACCTATGTGCAGAACCCGCCCTATTTCGAAGGCATGAAGAAGGAGCCGGAGCCGGTCACCGACATCGTCGAGGCCCGCATCCTCGCCATGTTCGGCGACAAGATCACCACCGACCACATCTCGCCGGCCGGTTCGATCAAGCTCACCTCGCCCGCGGGCAAATATCTCAGCGAGCACCAGGTGCGTCCGGCCGACTTCAATCAGTACGGCACGCGTCGCGGCAATCATGAGGTGATGATGCGCGGCACCTTCGCCAACATCCGCATCAAGAACTTCATGCTGAAGGGCGCTGACGGCAATATCCCTGAGGGTGGTCTCACCAAGCATTGGCCCGACGGCGAGCAGATGTCGATCTACGACGCCGCGATGAAGTACCAGCAGGAAGAGGTGCCGCTGGTGGTGTTCGCCGGCGCCGAATACGGCAACGGCTCCTCGCGCGACTGGGCCGCCAAGGGCACCCGTCTGCTCGGCGTGCGCGCTGTGATCTGCCAGAGCTTCGAGCGCATCCATCGCTCCAACCTGGTCGGTATGGGCGTGCTGCCGCTGACCTTCGAGGAAGGCACCTCCTGGTCATCCCTCGGCCTGAAGGGCGACGAGAAGGTCACGCTGCGTGGCCTCGTCGGCGACCTCAAGCCGCGCCAGAAGCTGACCGCAGAGATCGTGTCCGCCGACGGTTCGTTGCAGCGCGTTTCGCTGCTTTGCCGCATCGATACGGTGGACGAACTCGATTACTACCGGAACGGCGGCATCCTGCACTATGTGCTGCGCAAGCTCGCGGCGTAAGCGCGAATTTGTGAACGGTGGCTCACTGCGACGTGAGTAGAAGGTTAAACGAAGGCGGCCTATCAAAAGGCCGCCTTCGCGCGTTTGCGGCATGCTTCAGATGGGCTCGTCCGGCGGAAATCCCGCATTGGACGGTTGAACGTGCCGCGCCCCGTAAGACTACGGTGACCATCAGGCGATAAGCTTCCTCCCCAACGAATGACGATGTGTGACGTTCGACATGACTGGTATGGCTTCTAATCTCGTTACGCGCTGGTCCGGTGCATTCTGGTCGGGAGCGCTCGGTATCTGTGCCATCGTCGCCATCATCCGTCCCGCCCAGGCAGACCCCCGCGCCGTTGTCGAATTGTTTACCTCGCAGGGCTGCTCGTCCTGCCCGCCCGCCGACAAGATCATCGGTGACCTCGCCAAGGATCCCTCGATCATCGCGCTGAGCATGCCGATCGACTATTGGGATTATCTGGGCTGGAAGGACACGCTGGCGGATTCGCGTTTCTCGGCGCGGCAGCGCGCTTATTCACGGATGCGCGGCGACCGCGAGGTCTATACGCCGCAAGCGGTGGTCAATGGCGCCACGCACGTCATCGGCAGCGATCGTGCCGGCATCGAAAATGCGATCGGCAAGACCGACAAGGGCCTGGGCGTGATGAGCGTTCCCGTCACGATGTCGCTCGCGGGCAAGCAGATCAACGTGTCGGTCGCCGCGAGCAAGGAACCTGCGGTCTCGCATGGCGAGGTCTGGATCTGCTCGATCGCGAAATCGGTGCCGATCGAAATCAGCCGTGGCGAAAACCGCGGACAGCAGATCACCTACCACAACGTCGTGCGCAACCTGCTCAAGGTCGGCGACTGGAACGGCCATCCGGAAAGCTGGACGGTACCGCTCGAGAATCTGACGTCGCGCGACGGCGTCGACGGTGCGGTGGTCTACGTCCAGGACGGCAGCCGCGAAAGACCCGGTGCGATGCTGGGCGCGGCGTACACGTCGCTGCACTGAAGCGCGCGTAGATCATAAGAAATTGGTCTTCGTCATTCCGGGGCGCGCAAAGCGCGAGCCCGGAATCCATCGATCCACTTTCCGAAATGAGAAATGGATTGTCAGGTGCGGCAATTGCGCACCTTGGTTCATGTCCCGGAATCACGACGGAGGGAAACACCCGACAAACAAAAAAGGACCAACTCGCGTTGGCCCTCCTTGTCGCGCGTACAGACCCGATCCTGTTCGACCCCGGGGGGCTGGGGGCTGAGGAATCCGGAACCGAAAGGACCGGGTCAACGCACGCCAGTCTTTTCGCAGTGCAGGGCGGCAGGCGATGGGCGGAAAAGCGGCGATCCTGTGATTCCTGCTAACGATCCCGTGACGGTTTGCCGCTGACAAGTTCCACCGTTGCGTGTGTCGTGATTCGCCAGCTCTCGGCGAGGTGAGCCCCGTGCTCCGGGGGCCGTTCAGGAGCCCCTTGCGGCGGGGAACAGTTGGCGCAATCATACTAATGTCATGGTCCGCGGCTCCGGGGACGGTCTTCGCGGGGGCGGTCATGCGATGCGATGAGGAGACGCCCCATGAGCTTGACGTCGGAGGATGCCGATCCGAGCGAGCAGCGCGCAGTGGCGCGTCCCGTCGCTGCGAATGCTCAGCCGAGCCGGGTGACGTTCAACCGGCTGGAGCTGCACCGAATTCTCAACCTCTATGGCCGGATGGTCGCCGACGGCGAGTGGCGCGATTACGCCATCGATTTCCTGAAAGACCGCGCGGTATTCTCGGTCTATCGCCGCGCCTCCGAAGTGCCGATCTACCGCATCGAGAAGGATCCGCGGCTCGCCCGCAAGCAGGGCATGTACAGCGTGATCTCGGCGACCGGGCTGATCCTGCGCCGTGGCCACGAGCTCGAGCGCGTGCTGCTGGTGATCGACCGGAAACTGGCGGTGGTCTAACCCGACCAACGGTCGTCATTCCGGGCTCGCGACTTCGTCGCGCCCCGGAATGACCAACAGGGAATCTACTTCGCCGGCACCGTCGTCGCGCCCTCGCCGAGCTCGCGCTGCATCATCACTGTATCCAGCCAGCGGCCGAATTTCAGGCCGACATTCGGATGCGTGCCGATCATCTTGAAGCCGCCTCTGGTATGCACGCCGATCGACCCGGCATTGGCGGAATCGCCGATCACGGCGATCATCTGGCGGAAACCGCGCGCCTCGCATTCGCTGATCAGCCGCTCCAGCAGCAACGACCCGATGCCGCGGCGGTGGAAGCTGGGATCAAGGTAGATCGAGTTCTCGACCGTGAACCGATAGGCCGGCCGCGGCCGGTAGGCGCCGGCATAGGCGTAGCCGGCGACTCGGTCATCCAGGATGGCGACGAAATAGGGGTAGCCCCCATCGACCAACGCGCGATAGCGGCGCGTCATCTCGGCAAGATCGGGCGGTTCCAGCTCGAACGTCGCGGTGCCCTCGCGGACGGCCTGCTGATAGATCGCGGTGATGGCGGGAAGGTCGGCCTCGGTCGTGGGCCTGATTTCGGGTGCGGACATGGCAGGCAGGATAGAGCCTTCGTCTGGTTGCTGGAAGAGGCTGTGCCGCCTTCCCCACCCGTCATTGCGATCGAAGCGAAGCAATCCAGAAATGCATCCGCGGAGGGACTTTGGATTGTCGTCGCAAGAGCTCCTCGCAATGACGGGGAGGGCACGGGCCAAACAAAAACCCCGGCCTTGCGGCCGGGGTTCGTGTCCGTTCTCTCAGGTCTGGCGCTTAGTCGCGCTGGCCGAGAAGCTGCAGCAGCAGCGTGAACAGGTTGATGAAGTTCAAGTACAGCGACAGTGCGCCGGTGATGGCCGCACGCTCTGCGATGTCACCGCCGGCCGAGGCGTAGCCGTAGATGTAGTCGTTCTTCAGCCGCTGGGTGTCCCAGGCGGTCAGGCCCGCGAACACCAGCACGCCGACCACCGAGACGATGAACTGCAGCGCCGAGCTGGCCAGGAACAGGTTGACCAGGCTCGCGATGATGATGCCGATCAGGCCCATGAACAGGAACGAGCCCATGCCGCTCATGTCACGCTTGGTGGTGTAGCCATAGAGGCTCAGCGCACCGAAGGTCGCCGCGGTGATGAAGAACACCCGGACGATCGAGGTGTGCGTGTACACCAGGAAGATCGAGGACAGCGAGATGCCCATCAGCGCCGAGAACACCCAGAACAGGATCTGGGCGGTCGAGGGTGCCAGACGGTTGATGCCGGCCGAGATCACGAACACCATGGCGAGGGGCGCCAGCATGAACAGATATTTCAGCGGGCTCACGAACATGGCGTAGCCGAACGGCGTCAGGAACAGCTTGCCGACGCGGACAGCTTCCGCGGTCGGAACGTCGGTCACGGCAGCCATGTAGACACCGAGCGCGGCCAGGCCGGTGATGGCAAGGCCAATGCTCATGTAGTTGTAGATGCGCAGCATGTAGGCGCGCAGGCCGGCGTCGACCGTCGCGGCGTCAACACGCCCGGCGGCCCTGCCGAAAGGAGAAGCGTAGTTACGGTTGAGGTCCGACATGGTCGAATTCCCGTTGGTTGGTCCGGTCTGCACGAGGGTCGCCGTGCCGCCGGTTCGTCAAACTCTATCTCGGATACCGATGCCTGCCGACATTAATTTTGGCTAACAATCGGGGCTCCGAACCCACTCGATATGTGGGAAACTAACACATTCGCTGCAACCGTCCACGCGCGGCCGAATGTCGCCCTCGGCGCGCCTTCCTGACGACAGCCTGACAAGCAGATGTGGTTAATCGCGGGAATCGCGCGATTCCGGTCCTCCCGCCGCCATCCGCTACCTTTTGTCACAAATTCCGCAACACCGTGGCGGGCTTTTTGTTCAACGCCAAGAGCGTTCCGGCGAGCCCTAGCCCGACGGTGACGACCAGGGCGGCTGCCACCACGCCGGCCGCGCTTGCAGCCTGCCAGACGAAGGTCAGCGTCATCAGCCGCGTCACGATCATCCAGGCCGCTAAGCTGCCGGCAATCACGCCGAACACCGCGGTGGCGAGCCCGATCAGGAGATATTCGAGCGCATAAGCGCCGAGCAGCCGCAGCCGCGTGGCGCCGAGCGTCTTCAGGATCACCGCATCATAGACCCGGTGGCGATGGCCGGCGGCGAGCGCGCCTCCCAGCACCAGGATCGCCGAGATCAGGGTCACGGCGCTGGCGCCGCGGATGGCGAGCGCGAGGTTGGTCACGACCGAGCCGACCGTCTCCATCACCTCGCGTACCCGCACGCTCGTCACCATCGGATAGGCGTCGGCCACCTGCTTGATGATCTTGCCGTCGCTCGCCGCATCGCCGCCGGCCTCGGTCAGGGTCGCGATGTGGGTGTGCGGCGCGCCCTTGAAGGCGCCCGGCGAGAACACCAGCACGAAATTG
This sequence comes from Bradyrhizobium sp. UFLA06-24, assembly GCF_054967145.1. Taxonomy (NCBI): domain Bacteria; kingdom Pseudomonadati; phylum Pseudomonadota; class Alphaproteobacteria; order Hyphomicrobiales; family Nitrobacteraceae; genus Bradyrhizobium; species Bradyrhizobium sp. UFLA06-24. The sequence goes on along the minus strand of NZ_JADFUE010000060.1, from coordinate 23,178 downwards.
ATGCCGAGCCCCTGCCAGTCGATGGTCCTGAGATTGCCGATTTTCGCCGGGATGTCGCGGCCGAGCACGTTGACCACGACCTCGTCGCCGAGCTTCAGGCCGAGGCCGTCGGCGATCTTCTTCTCCATCGAGACCAGCGGCGGGCCGGAATAGTCGGCGCTCCACCATTCGCCCTCGACCACCTTGGAGCCTTTCGGCAGCTCGCCGGTGTAGGTTAGGCCGCGGTCGCTCTGCAGCACCCATTCGGAATCGGTGGACGGCTTGAGGTCCTCGGCGCGCACGCCGCGAGCGGCGACGATCCGCCCGCGCAGCATCGGCACGTCCTCGACCTTCGCGCCGGGGGCGACCTGGTGCAGATAATCGTCGAACGCTGTGGCCTGCGTGCTCGGAATGTCGATGAAGTAGAACGAGGGGGCGCGATCGGGCAGCGCGGCGAGGAACTGCCGGCGCAGATTGCCGTCGATCTGGGTGATGGTGACCAGTACGGCGAGACCCAAGCCCAGCGACAGCACGACCGAGGGCGTCAGCGCGCCCGCCCGGTGGATGTTGGCAATCGCCAGCCGCAGCATGGTGAAGCGCGTGCGCGGCAGCCGCCGCGCGATCGCCATCAGCACGGCGGCGACCCCGCGCAGCACGGCGAACACGACGACGGAGGAGACCACGAACACCGCGGCGATGCGCTTGTCGAACGACAACCCGATCACGACAGCCACGAGGAGCACGACAACGACGGCCATGAACACGAGATAGCTCGCGCGGGGGCGGTGCCATTCGGCTGCGACGGTGTCGCGGAACAGCGCGGCGACCGGCACGTCGTGCACGCGTCCGAGCGGCCACAGGCCGAAGGCGAGCGCGGTCAGGAGGCCGTAGACGAAGGACAGCGCGAGCTCGCCCTCATGCACCGCCGGCACCACCGGCAGCGGCAGCAGCTTGCCGAACAGACCGACGATCGCAAACGGCATTGCCGCGCCGAGCGCCAGCCCGATCACCGAGCCAATCGCGGCGAGCAGGATCACCTGCGCGAGATAGATGCCGAACACGTCGCGGCCCGTAGCGCCGACGGCCTTGAACGCCGCGATGACCTCGAGCCGGCGGTCGATATGGCTCTTCACCGCGTTGGCGACACCGACGCCGCCGACCAGGAGCGCAGCGAGGCCGACCAGCGTCAGGAATTGGGTGAAGCGGCCGATGTTGCGCTCGAGCTGCGGCGAGGCGTTCGAGCGGCTGCGCACCTCCCAGCCGGCCTGTGGCGCGACCTCGCGCGCGTCCGCGATGAAAGCCTCGGTGTCGCGGTCGCTGTTGGCGGTGTCAGGCAGCTTCACGCGGTAGACCCAGCGCACCAGGCTGCCGGGCTGGATCAGGCCGGTGGCGCGCAAGGCCGCCTCGCTGATCAAAAAGCGCGGGCCGAAGCCGATGCCGCCGGCGAGCTTGTCGGGCTCGGCCTCGACGCTCGATCGGATCTGGAAGGTCGCAGACCCAATGGTGACGCGGTCGCCGATCTTGAGCGACAGCCGCGCCAACAGCGCCGGATCGGCGGCCGCGCCGAACGCACCGTCGCGCTCCGCGAGCAGGTCGGTGAGCGGCAGCTGCGGCGCCAGCGTCAGCTGCCCGAGCATCGGATAGGTGTCGTCGACCGCCTTCATCTCGACCAGCGCCAGCTTGCCCTCGGCCGAGCGCGCCATGCCGCGCAGAGTGGCCGCCGTCGAGACGGTCCCCCGCGAGCGCAGGAAGGCGACCTCTTCAGGTTTCGCCTCGCGCTGGAACAGCACGAAGGAGATGTCGCCGCCGAGCAGCGTGCGCCCCTCGCGCGCGAGACCATCGGAGAGGCTCGCCGACACCGAGCCGACGCCGGCGATCGCCATCACGCCGAGCGCGATGCAGGCGATGAAGACGTAGAAGCCGCGCAGGCCGCCGCGCAATTCGCGCAACGCATAGCGGAGCGCCAGCGCGACGCCGTTCGGCTTCGCAAACGGTTCGACGGCGACGCTCATGCGTTGGTCGTCTGCGTGTCGATGCGGCCCGAGCGCAGGCGGATCACGCGATCGCAGCGATGCGCGAGCGAGGAATCGTGCGTGACCAGCACCAGCGTCATGCCGCGCTCGGCGTGCTTGGTGAACAAAAGATCGACGATCTGTTTGCCCGTCGTCTCGTCGAGATTGCCGGTCGGCTCGTCGGCAACGAGGATGGCGGGATCGGGCGCCAGCGCGCGCGCGAGCGCGACGCGCTGCTGCTCGCCGCCGGAGAGCTGCGTCGGATAATGATGCAGCCGGTCGCCGAGGCCGACCGATCGCAGCTCTTCGGCCGCGCGCTTGCTCGCGTCGGGATTGCCGGCGAGCTCGAGCGGCACCGCCACGTTCTCGAGCGCCGTCATGGTCGGGATCAGATGGAAGGACTGGAAGACGATGCCGACCTGGCGGCCGCGGAAGCGCGCCAGCGCATCCTCGTCGAGGGCATTGAAAGGCGTGCCCGACACCACCACCTCTCCGCTATCAGGACGCTCCAGCCCCGCCATCACCATCAGCAGCGTGGATTTGCCCGAACCTGACGGGCCGATCAGGCCGATCGTCTCGCCCGAGCCGACGCGCAGGCTGATATCCTTGAGAATGTGAACGCGTGCCGCCCCCGTACCCAGTGAGAGATTGACGTTGGAGATGGCGATGGTGTCCGGCGTCGTGCCGGCGAGGGAAGAGGGTTCGATGCTGATGTCCATGGTCCGGTCATATGGCAAGTCCGCACGCGCGGTCGAGAGGCGTTACGGATTGTTCATGCACATAGCCGTGTTGATGCTCGCTTTGATGACGCTCGCCCGTCCGGCTTGGGCCGAGACGACAAAACCGGTCAAGCTCGTCGTCCTCGGTGATTCCTTGAGCGCGGGTCTTGGTCTTCCGGCCCAGGAGGCGTTCCCGGCCAAGCTTCAAAAAGCCTTGCAGGCCAAGGGTATAGAGGTCGAGATGACCAACGCGGGCGTGTCCGGCGACACCTCGTCCGGCGGGCGGGACCGGCTCGACTGGTCGGTGCCCGACGGAACCGACGGCGTGATCGTCGAGCTCGGCGCCAACGACGCGATGCGCGGCATCGATCCCGACTTGACGCGGGCGGCGCTGACCGACATCGTTCAGCGTCTCAAGGCGCGCAAGATCGCCGTGATGCTGTGTGGCATGCTGGCGCCGCCGAATTTCGGCGCCGATTATGGCGCGCGCTTCAATTCGATTTATCCTGATCTGGCGAAGCAGTTCGACGTGCCGCTCTATCCGTTCTTCCTCGACGGCGTCGCGGCCGACGCCAGGCTCAACCAGGCCGACGGCATTCACCCGACCGCTGAAGGCGTCGACATCGTCGTTGGCAAGATGCTGCCCACCGTGGAGGCATTCATTGGCACCATCAACGAGCATCCGCGTTGAAAAACGGGCAGCGCTAACCCTAACTCCCAGGGTTTTCCCGGGGTGAAGCGCACGCTGCTTCGCAGAGTCACACAACTGCGATAGGAATCAGGGTACCGGTGATTCGTCGCCGGCTCTAATTTGGATATGGTTCTGCTTCGTGGGGCCGTAGCCAAGCATCGGGAGTGCGAAACGATGCCGCGTTTGTTCACTGGTCTGGAAATTCCGGCCGAGATCGGCCAGTCGCTTTCCAACTTACGGGGCGGCCTTCCCGGCGCCCGATGGATCGATCCCGAAAATTATCACGTCACGTTACGTTTCATCGGCGATATCGACGGCGCCTCCGCCAACGAGATCGCATCGATGCTGTTTCGCGTCGACCGCAAGCCGTTCGAGGTCAAGGTGCAGGGGCTGACGAGCTTCGGCGGCCGCAAACCGCGCGCGGTGGTCGCCACCATCGCGCCGAGCAAGCCGCTGATGGAATTGCAGGCCGAGCTCGAACGCATGATGCAGCGGATCGGCCTCGATCCGGAGGGACGCAAATACATCCCGCACGTCACGTTGGCCCGGCTGCACGACGCCTCCGACCGCGACGTCGCCGACTATCTCTCGATCCGCGGCTACTTCCCGAGCAAGGCGTTCACGGCGGAGCGCTTCGTGCTGTTCTCCTCGCGCGCATCGACCGGCGGCGGCCCGTACGTGGTTGAGGACGCCTATGAGCTGTGTGAGTGATCTCTTCTTCACCTCTCCCCGCTCGCAGGGAGATGTCGGATTGCTCTGCAATCCGGGTGAGCGGGTACAGGTCTCACGACGATCTCACGCGTTGAGAGAGGCCCCTCACCCCAACCCTCTGCCCGCAAGAGCGGGGCGAGCGAGAAGAAAGCGCATAGCGCCCCGCACCAATTGACGGCTTGCAATTTCCGCCGGTCTCTGGCGGTAAAGGGCGATGCTCTCCACCCCGAATTCCTCCTTCAGCGATGCATACCAGGCCCAGATCGCGTCCGGCGCGATCGAGCCCGACGCCGCGCAGGCCGAAGTCGCCGAGGCCTATGCCGCGCTCGATCTGCGGCTCGCGAACTATAGCCCCAAGCGCAAGCAGGGCCTGCTCGCCCGCCTCTTCAGCGGCGACAAGGATGAGGCGCCGCACGGGCTCTACATCCACGGCGATGTCGGTCGCGGCAAGACCATGCTGATGGATCTGTTCTTCCATCACTCTGACGTCGAGCACAAGCGCCGCGCGCATTTCCACGAATTCATGGCCGACGTGCACGAGCGCATCTACGATTATCGCCAGAGCATCGCGCGCGGACAGATCCCCGACGGCGACGTCATCGCGCTGACGGCGAACGCGATCTTCGAGGAAAGCTGGCTGCTTTGCTTCGACGAATTCCACGTCACCGACATCGCCGACGCGATGATCCTCGGACGTCTGTTTGCCAAATTGTTCGAGCTCGGCACCGTCGTGGTCGCGACCTCCAACGTCGCGCCTGACGATCTCTACAAGGGCGGTTTGAACCGCGCGCTGTTCCTGCCCTTCATCAAGCAGATCACCGAGCACATGGACGTCTCGCGCCTCGATGCGCGCACCGACTTCCGGCTGGAAAAGCTGCAGGGCGTCCCGATGTGGCTGACACCGGCGGACGGCGATGCCGACGCCGCGCTCGACCGTGCCTGGGCGAAGATGACCGGCAACGCCAAATGCAAGTCGCACGACATCCAGATCAAGGGCCGCACCCTGCACGTGCCGTGCGCGGCCCATGGCGTGGCGCGGTTTGCGTTTGCCGATCTCTGCGAGAAGCCGCTCGGTGCATCCGACTACCTCAGGCTGGCGCACGACTATCACACCATCCTGGTCGACCATATTCCAGTGATGGACTTCTCCCGGCGCAACGCGGCCAAGCGCTTCATCACGCTGATCGACACGCTCTATGACAATGCCGTGAAGCTGATGGCCTCCGCGGACGCCAACCCGATCTCGCTCTATCTCGCCACCGAGGGCGTTGAGGCCATGGAGTTCAAGCGGACCGCCTCGCGCCTGATCGAGATGAGCTCGGAATCGTATTTGGCGCTGCCTCACGGCCGCAAGGATTCCACCGCCAGCGGCTCCACCAAGGGGTTGGTGGAGACTTAAGTCCTATTTGCCAGCGCTGTCATTCCGGGCCGCGTGAAGCGCCAGCCCGACAGCCATCGCGTCTCGAACTCTGCCGGCCGATCGATTCCGGGCCTGCGCCTGTCGGCGCATCCCGGAATGACAGACGGGGTATGCTGGCTGCGATCGCGGCAAGCCCGACAAATGGGCATCCGGCGACTTGAACGGGGGAGGCGAAAGGGATAACCACCCGTCTCAGTTTTCCCCTCCTTACGTGTCTAAAGGACAGGTTCACATGGCGCGCGACAAGATTGCTTTGATTGGCTCCGGTCAAATCGGCGGAACGCTGGCTCACCTCATCGGCCTCAAAGAACTGGGCGACGTCGTGATGTTCGACATCGCCGAAGGCGTGCCGCAGGGCAAGGCGCTCGACATCGCGCAGTCCTCGCCGGTCGACGGTTTCGACGCGAACTACACCGGCGCCAACTCCTACGAGGCGCTCGACAACGCCAAGGTCTGCATCGTCACCGCCGGCGTGCCGCGCAAGCCCGGCATGAGCCGCGACGACCTTCTCTCCATCAACCTCAAGGTCATGGAGCAGGTCGGTGCGGGCATCAAGAAGTACGCTCCCGACGCTTTCGTCATCTGCATCACCAACCCGCTCGACGCGATGGTCTGGGCGCTGCAGAAGGCCTCCGGCCTGCCGCACAAGAAGGTCGTCGGCATGGCCGGCGTGCTCGATTCCGCGCGCTTCCGCTACTTCCTGGCCGACGAATTCAACGTCTCCGTCGAGGACGTCACCGCCTTCGTGCTCGGCGGCCATGGCGACACCATGGTGCCGCTGGTGAAGTACTCCACCGTCGCCGGCATCCCGCTGCCCGACCTCGTCAAGATGGGCTGGACCTCGCAGGCGCGTCTCGACGAGATCGTCGACCGCACCCGCAACGGCGGCGCCGAGATCGTCAATCTGCTCAAGACCGGCTCGGCGTTCTACGCTCCGGCCGCTTCGGCCATCGCGATGGCCGAGAGCTATCTGCGCGACAAGAAGCGCGTCCTGCCCTGCGCCGCGTACCTGAACGGCGAATACAGCGTGAAGGACATGTATGTCGGCGTGCCGGTCGTGATCGGCTCCAAGGGCGTCGAGCGTGTCGTCGAGATCGAGCTCGGCGGCAAGGACCGCGAAGCCTTCGACAAGTCGGTCGGCGCGGTGCAGGGCCTGGTCGACGCCTGCAAGAAGATCGCACCCGATCTTCTCGGCCGCTAAGCGCGACAATTCCCCGCCGAAGATCGAAACCCGGTCTTCGGCGGTTTCATTTCCGGACCCCGGCTGACCGGGATGGGGGCCGGATCCGAGATTTCCGATGTGAAAGAATCCGGGTTGCAGTTCCTGTGGTATATGGTATGCCAGCCACAAGACTGAGGTGGGCCTTGAGGGGTCACCGCCCGCGGGTTCAGGGAGCGACCATATGAATATCCATGAATATCAGGCCAAGGCGCTGCTGGGTGAGTTCGGTGTGCCGATCTCCAAGGGCGTTCCGGTCCTTCAAGCGAGCGACGCGGAAGCCGCCGCCAAGGCGCTGCCCGGTCCGGTCTATGTGGTGAAGAGCCAGATCCACGCCGGCGGCCGCGGCAAGGGCAAGTTCAAGGAAGCCTCGGCCGGCGACAAGGGCGGCGTCCGCATCGCCAAGTCGACCGCTGAGGTTGCCGAATTCGCCAAGCAGATGCTGGGCGCGACGCTGGTGACCGTCCAGACCGGCCCCGCCGGCAAGCAGGTCAACCGCCTCTACATCGAGGACGGCTCCGACATCGACAAGGAATTCTATCTCTCGATCCTGGTCGACCGCGAGACCTCGCGCGTTTCCTTCGTCGTCTCGACCGAAGGCGGCGTCAACATCGAGGACGTCGCGCACAACACGCCCGAAAAGATCGTGACCTTCTCGGTCGATCCCGCCACCGGAATCATGGGCCATCACGGCCGTACCGTCGCCAAGGCGCTGAAGCTCTCCGGCGATCTCGCCAAGCAGGCCGAGAAGCTCACCGCGCAGCTCTATGCGGCCTTCGTCGCCAAGGACATGTCGATGCTGGAGATCAACCCGCTGGTCGTGACCAAGCAGGGCCAGCTCCGCGTACTCGACGCCAAGGTGTCGTTCGACGACAACGCGCTGTTCCGTCATCCCGAAGTGGTCGCGCTGCGCGACGAGACCGAGGAAGACGCCAAGGAAATCGAAGCGTCGAAATACGACCTCAACTACGTCACCCTCGACGGCAACATCGGCTGCATGGTCAACGGCGCCGGCCTCGCCATGGCGACGATGGACATCATCAAGCTCTACGGCATGGCGCCGGCGAACTTCCTCGACGTCGGCGGCAGCGCCAGCAAGGAGAAAGTCGCCGCAGCGTTCAAGATCATTACCGCCGATCCCAACGTGAAGGGGATCCTGGTCAACATCTTCGGCGGCATCATGAAGTGCGACGTGATCGCCGAGGGCGTCACGGCCGCCGTGCGCGAGGTCGGCCTCAGCGTGCCGCTGGTGGTTCGCCTCGAAGGCACCAATGTCGAACTCGGCAAGAAGATCATCCGTGAATCCGGCTTGAACGTGGTGCCCGCCGACAATCTCGACGACGCCGCGCAGAAGATCGTGAAGGCCGTCAAGGGAGGCTAAGGCCATGGCCCAGGACCATCTCTCCGCATCATCTCCACTTGCAGAGCATGCGCGTCTCGCCGCGTTCGCCGGCGAATGGAATGGTGAAGAGACGGTCTTTCCGTCGCGCTGGACGGAAGGGGGGCCTGCGACCTCGCATGTGGTCGCGCGCATGGATCTCAATGGATTCTATCTGATCCAGGACACGGTCCAGGTGCGCGAGGGCAAGCAGAGCTTCGCCACCCACGGCATCTTCACCTTCGACCGCGACGACCGGACCTACAAATTGTTCTGGTACGATTCGCTCGGTTACACGCCGCCCTCGCCCGCCTCCGGCGGCTGGGTCGGCAAGACCCTGACGCTGGTGCGCGGCTCGCTCCGCGGCAATGCGCGCCACGTCTACGAGATCATCGACGCCGATTCCTACTCGTTGAAGATCCAGTTCTCGCCGGATGCGGAAGGCTGGGCCGACGTGCTCACCGGCGTCTATCGCCGCATCCACTGACCTCTCACTCCGTTAGTTTCGCGAAAGCAGACCTCATGTCCATCCTGATCGACAAGAACACCAAGGTCATCTGCCAGGGCTTCACCGGCAAGAACGGCACCTTCCATTCCGAGGCTGCGATTGCTTACGGCACCAAGATGGTCGGCGGCACCTCGCCCGGCAAAGGCGGCTCGACCCATCTGAACCTGCCGGTGTTCGACACCGTGCGCGAGGCGCGCGAGAAGACCGGTGCCGATGCGTCGGTGATCTACGTGCCGCCGCCGGGCGCGGCGGATGCAATCTGCGAAGCCATCGACGCCGAGATCCCGCTGATCGTCTGCATCACCGAAGGCATTCCGGTCATCGACATGGTGCGCGTGAAGCGCTCGCTGATCGGCTCCAAGTCGCGTCTGATCGGGCCGAACTGCCCGGGCGTCATGACTGCCGGCGAGTGCAAGATCGGCATCATGCCCGCCAACATCTTCAAGACCGGCTCGGTCGGCATCGTCTCCCGCTCGGGCACGCTGACCTATGAAGCCGTGTTCCAGACCTCGCAGGAGGGCCTCGGCCAGACCACGGCGGTCGGCATCGGCGGCGACCCGGTCAAGGGCACAGAGTTCATCGACGTCCTGGAAATGCTGCTGGCCGACCCCAAGACCGAGTCGATCATCATGATCGGCGAGATCGGCGGTTCCGCCGAGGAGGACGCCGCCCAGTTCCTCAAGGACGAGGCCAAGCGCGGCCGCAAGAAGCCGATGGTCGGCTTCATCGCTGGCGTCACCGCACCTCCCGGCCGCCGCATGGGCCATGCCGGCGCGATCATCTCGGGCGGCAAGGGCGATGCCGGTTCCAAGACCGAGGCGATGAAATCGGCAGGGATTACAGTGTCTCCGTCGCCCGCCCGTCTCGGCCATACGCTTGCCGAAAAGTTGAAAGGCTAATTCACTTCTTCGCACTTTTCCGGGCGAAGTTTCGCAGCAAATAGGGTAAAGGGTGCCTGTCGCGTCGAGCCCTTGTCGGGGGAGCTCGGCGCCAGCGCCGTTTGTTATGCGCGAACCGAAATCGCCAGGAACCCAGTATGTCTCGCCAGGACGCGAACGCAGCCTTTGCCCTGTCATCATTCTTGCAGGGCACCAACGCCACCTACATCGACGAAATCTACGCCCGTTACCAGAAGGACCCCTCCTCGGTCGACGCCGAGTGGCAGGAGTTCTTCAAGAGCCTGAACGACGCCCCTGCTGACATCAGCAAGAACGCGGAAGGCCCGTCCTGGGAGCGGGATAACTGGCCGTTGATGCCGCAGGACGACCTGACCTCCGCGCTCGACGGCAACTGGGCCGAGGTCGAGAAGACGGTCGGCGGCAAGATCGCCGCCAAGGCACAAGCCAAGGGTGCTGCGCTCTCCTCCGCCGACTTGCTCCAGGCGACGCGCGATTCCGTCCGCGCGCTGATGCTGATCCGCTCCTACCGCATGCGCGGCCACTTCCACGCCAAGCTCGATCCGCTCGGCATCGAGGCCCAGCGCAACCGCGAAGAGCTCGATCCTCGCACCTACGGCTTCACGGAAGCCGATTTCGATCGCAAGATCTTCCTCGATCACGTGCTCGGGCTCGAATACGGCACGTTGCGCGAGATCACCGCGATCTGCGAGCGCACCTATTGCCAGACGCTCGGCGTCGAGTTCATGCATATCAGCAATGCCGCTCAGAAGGCCTGGATCCAGGAGCGCATCGAGGGGCCGGACAAGGAAATCTCGTTCACCCGCGAAGGCCGGCGCGCCATCCTGATGAAGCTGGTCGAGGCCGAGGGCTTCGAAAAGTTCTGCGACACCAAGTTCACCGGCACCAAGCGCTTCGGCCTCGACGGCGGTGAAGCCCTGATCCCCGCGCTCGAGCAGATCATCAAGCGCGGCGGCAATCTCGGCGTGAAGGAAATCGTGCTGGGCATGCCGCATCGCGGCCGCCTCAACGTGCTGACGCAGGTGATGGGCAAGGCGCACCGCGCGCTGTTCCACGAGTTCAAGGGCGGCTCGGCCAATCCCGACGCGGTCGAAGGCTCGGGCGACGTCAAGTATCACCTCGGCGCCTCCTCGGACCGCGAGTTCGACGGCAACCGCATCCATCTGTCGCTGACCGCCAACCCCTCGCATCTCGAGATCGTCGATCCCGTGGTGCTCGGCAAGGTCCGCGCCAAGCAGGACCAGCACGGCGATCCGCCTGACATGCGCATCTCCGTGATGCCGCTTCTGATGCACGGCGACGCCGCGTTTGCCGGTCAGGGCGTGGTTGCAGAATGCTTCGGCCTGTCGGACCTGAAGGGCTACCGCACCGGCGGCTCCGTGCACTTCATCGTCAACAACCAGATCGGCTTCACCACCTATCCTCGTTACTCGCGCTCTTCGCCCTATCCGTCCGACGTGGCGAAGATGATCGACGCGCCGATCTTCCACGTGAACGGCGACGATCCGGAAGCCGTCGTGTTTGCCGCCAAGGTCGCGACCGAATTCCGGCAGAAGTTCCACAAGCCTGTCGTCATCGACATGTGGTGCTATCGCCGCTACGGCCACAACGAGGGCGACGAACCGGCATTCACCCAGCCGGTGATGTACAAGCGGATCGCCGCCCATCCCTCGACCCTCACGCTCTACGCCAAGCGCCTGGTCGCCGAAGGCGTGGTCACCGAGGGGGAGGTCGACAAGCTGAAGGCCGATTGGCGCGCCCGGCTCGACGCCGAGTTCGAGGCCGGCACCTCCTACAAGCCGAACAAGGCCGACTGGCTCGACGGCAAATGGGCGGGCTTCAAGATCGCCGACCAGGAAGAGGATGCGCGCCGCGGCGTCACCGGCGTCGACCTGCCGCTCCTGAAGGACATCGGCCGCAAGATCACCAAGGTGCCGGATGGTTTCCGCGTTCACCGCACCATCCAGCGTTTCCTCGACAACCGCGCCAAGGCGATCGACAGCGGCAACGGTATCGACTGGGCGACCGGCGAAGCGCTGGCCTTCTGCACGCTGCTCGGGGAAGGCCACCATGTCCGCCTGTCCGGACAGGATTCGGAGCGCGGCACCTTCTCGCAGCGCCACTCGGTGCTGATCGACCAGGAAGACGAGAGCCGCTACACGCCGTTCAACCATCTCGGCAACGAGCAGGGCCATTACGAGGTCATCAACTCGCTGCTGTCGGAAGAAGCGGTGCTCGGCTTCGAATACGGCTACTCGCTCGCCGAGCCGAACACGCTGACCCTCTGGGAGGCCCAGTTCGGCGACTTCGCCAACGGTGCACAGGTCGTGTTCGACCAGTTCATCTCCTCGGGCGAGCGCAAATGGCTGCGCATGTCCGGTCTCGTCTGCCTGTTGCCGCACGGCTATGAAGGCCAGGGACCGGAGCACTCCTCGGCGCGCCTCGAGCGTTACCTGCAGATGTGCGCGGAAGACAACATGCAGGTGGTCTATCCGACCACGCCGGCGAATTACTTCCACGTGCTGCGCCGGCAGCTGCATCGCGAGATCCGCAAACCCCTGATCATGATGACGCCGAAATCGCTGCTGCGTCACAAGCGGGCGGTGTCGCGTCTGGAAGAGCTGGCGAAGGGCACGACCTTCCACCGCATCCTCTATGATGACGCCCAGATGCTGCCGGACGAGGCCATCAAGCTTGTCCCGGACGACAAGATCCGCCGCATCGTGCTCTGCTCCGGCAAGGTCTATTACGACCTCTACGAGGAGCGCGAGAAGCGCGGCATCGACGACATCTATTTGATGCGCGTCGAGCAGCTCTATCCGGTGCCGCTGAAGGCACTGGTGACCGAGCTGTCCCGCTTCAAGAAGGCCGAAGTGATCTGGTGCCAGGAAGAGCCGCGTAACATGGGCGCCTGGCACTTCATCGAGCCCTATCTGGAATGGGTGCTGAACCAGGTGAACGGCGCGAGCCGGCGTCCGCGTTATGTCGGCCGCGCCGCTTCCGCCGCGACAGCCACGGGCCTGATGTCCAAGCATCAGGCGCAGCTGAAGGCGTTCCTGGACGAAGCATTGAGCTGAAGTTTTTTTAGGACCTCGTCATACCCCGCCCTGTGCGCGATTCCGCACCGGGGCGGGCGATGACATCTGAATTCAAGACCGCACAAGCGATCTCCTTGAGGAAAAGACCATGACTGAAATTCGTGTGCCGACGCTCGGCGAATCCGTCACCGAGGCCACCATCGGCCGCTGGTTCAAGAAGGCCGGCGATCCCGTCGCCGTCGACGAGCCCTTGGTGGAGCTCGAGACCGACAAGGTCACCATCGAAGTCCCGGCGCCCTCCGCGGGCACGCTGAGCGAGATCATCGCCGCCGATGGCGCGACCGTTGCGGTCGGTGCGCTGCTTGGCCAGATCACCGACGGTGCCGGCGCCGCGAAGCCTGCGGCCGCGCCCGCCAAGCCCGCTGCTGCTCCGGCTCCCGCCGCGGCTGCTCCGGCTGCCGCGAAGGCGCCGCCGGCCGATGCCCCGCTCGCGCCGTCCGTGCGCAAGCTGTCGGCCGAGACCGGCGTCGACTCGTCGACCGTTCCGGGCTCGGGCAAGGACGGCCGCGTCACCAAGGGCGACATGCTTGCTGCGATCGAGCGTGCGGCCTCCGCGCCGACCCCGGTCAACCAGCCCGCTGCTGCCGTGCAGGTTCGCGCGCCGTCGCCGGCCGATGACGCCGCCCGCGAAGAGCGCGTCAAGATGACCCGGCTGCGCCAGACCATCGCGCGCCGCCTCAAGGACGTGCAGAACACAGCGGCGATGCTGACGACCTTCAACGAGGTCGACATGACCAACGTGATGGCGCTGCGTGCCCACTACAAGGACGCGTTCGAGAAGAAGCACGGCGCCAAGCTCGGCTTCATGGGCTTCTTCACCAAGGCCGTCGTGCAGGCGCTGAAGGACATCCCGGCCGTCAACGCCGAGATCGACGGCAGCGATCTGATCTACAAGAACTACTACCACATCGGCGTCGCCGTCGGCACCGACAAGGGTCTCGTCGTGCCCGTGGTGCGCGACTGCGACCACAAGTCGATCTCCGACATCGAGAAGAGCATCGCCGATTTCGGCCGCCGCGCCCGTGACGGCCAGCTCAAGATCGACGAGATGCAGGGCGGCACCTTCACGATCACCAATGGCGGCATCTACGGCTCGCTGATGTCGACGCCGATCCTGAACGCGCCGCAATCGGGCATCCTCGGCATGCACAAGATCCAGGAGCGTCCGATGGTCGTCGGCGGCAAGATCGAGGTCCGCCCGATGATGTATCTGGCGCTGTCCTACGATCACCGCGTGATCGACGGCAAGGAAGCCGTCACCTTCCTGGTTCGCGTCAAGGAGAGCCTGGAAGATCCGGCGCGCCTGGTGCTCGATCTCTGATTCCTGACGCTCTGCGAGCGCCGTCGCGATATCAGCGGCGGCGCGTGTCGAACCATGGAGGCTGACGTGACGGATAAGGTCGTTGTCATCACCGGCGGCAGCCGCGGCATCGGACGGGCGACCGCGATTGCGGCGGCCGCGCGCGGCTATCGCGTTGTGGTCGGCTATGCCAGCAACAAGAAGGCCGCCGACGAGGTCGTTGCGCAGATCGCGGCCAGCGACGGCAAGGCGATCGCGGTGAAATGCGATGTCGCCGAGGAAGCCGACATCCTCAATCTGTTCAGGGAAGCCGACAAGTTCGGCCCCCTCGGCGCACTGGTCAACAATGGCGGCATCGTCGGCCAAAGCGGCGTGCGCGTCGACGAGATGTCGGCCGAACGGATCCAGCGCGTGCTGGCGGTCAACGTCACCGGCTCCATCCTCTGCGCGCGCGAAGCGGTGAAGCGGATGTCGACCAAGCACGGCGGCAAGGGCGGCGTCATCGTCAATTTGTCGTCGGTCGCCGCCAAGCTCGGCGCGCCCAACACCTATGTCGACTATGCCGCGTCCAAGGGCGCGGTGGATTCCTTCACCATCGGGCTCGGCTATGAAGTCGCAGCCGAAGGTATCCGCGTCGCCGCGATCCGTCCCGGCCTGATCGACACCGACATCCACGCCTCCGGCGGCGAGCCCGATCGGCATCATCGGCTGGCCCATCTGGTGCCGATGAAGCGCGTCGGCACCGCGGACGAAATCGCCAATGCCATCGTCTGGCTGATGTCGGACGAGGCCTCCTACGTCACCTCAGCCATTCTCGATGTGTCCGGCGGACGCTGACGCGCCGCGTGGACGCTGACACCTCATCACGCTAAACCTTACGGGACTTTCTCTCATGGCTACCTACGATCTCGTCGTCATCGGCACCGGACCTGGCGGTTATGTCTGCGCGGTGCGCGCCAGCCAGCTCGGCATGAAGGTCGCCGTGGTCGAAAAGAACGCAACCCTCGGCGGCACCTGCCTCAATGTCGGCTGCATGCCCTCGAAGGCGCTGCTGCACGCCTCCGAGATGTTCGAGGAAGCCGCGCACTCCTTCGCCAAGATGGGCGTGTCGGTGTCCGCGCCCAAGCTCGATCTCCCGGCGATGATGAACTTCAAGCAGCAGGGCATCGACGGCAACGTCAAGGGCGTCGAGTTCCTGATGAAGAAGAACAAGGTCGACGTGCTCAAGGGCACCGGCAAGATCCTTGGCACCGGCAAGGTCGAGGTCTCCGCCGACGGCAAGTCGCAGGTGATCGAGACCAAGAACATCGTGATCGCCACCGGCTCCGATATCGCCCGCCTCAAGGGCATCGAGATCGACGAGAAGCGCATCGTCTCCTCGACCGGTGCGCTGTCGCTGGACAAGGTCCCCGGCAAGCTGCTGATCGTCGGCGCCGGCGTGATCGGCCTCGAGCTCGGCTCGGTCTGGCATCGCTTAGGTGCCGAAGTCGTCGTGGTCGAATTCCTCGATCGCATCCTGCCCGGCATGGACGGCGAGATTGCAAAACAATTCCAGCGCATCCTCGAGAAGCAGGGCTTTGCGTTCAAGCTGGGGGCCAAGGTCACCGCGGTCGACACTTCGGGCAAGACGCTGAAGGCGACGATCGAGCCCGCCGCCGGCGGCGCGGCCGAGACGCTCGAGGCCGACGTCGTGCTCGTCTGCATCGGCCGCGTGCCGTACACGGATGGGCTCGGCCTGAAGGAAGCCGGCGTCGCGCTCGACGCGCGCGGCCGCGTGCAGATCGACCCGCATTTCGCCACCAGCCTGAAGGGCGTCTATGCCATCGGCGACGTCGTCGCCGGCCCGATGCTCGCCCACAAAGCCGAGGACGAGGGTGTTGCGGTTGCGGAGATCATCGCCGGTCAGGCCGGCCACGTGAATTACGACGTAATCCCGGGGGTCGTGTATACCACGCCGGAAGTGTCCTCCGTCGGCAAGACCGAGGAGGAGCTGAAGCAGGCGGGCGTGGCTTATACCGTCGGGAAGTTTCCCTTTACCGCCAACGGCCGCTCCAAGGTCAACCAGACGACCGACGGCTTCGTGAAGATTCTCGCAGATGCGAAGACCGATCGCGTGCTCGGCGTGCACATCATCGGCCGCGAAGCCGGCGAAATGATCCACGAGGCCTGCGTTCTCATGGAGTTCGGCGGCAGCGCGGAAGATCTCGCCCGCACTTGCCACGCGCATCCGACCCGCTCGGAGGCCGTCAAGGAAGCCGCGCTTGCAGTCGGCAAGCGGGCCATCCATATGTAGGTTCGTGCCCAGAGCCGAATCGGGCGGGACATCACATGCTGCGCCGCCTTCTTCAACCGGTCTGGGTCCTGCTGGCGATCATCTTCCTGATCGAAGCCTGGCTGTGGGACCATCTCGAGCCGATCGTTGCCAAGGTCGTCGCACTGATCCCGCTTGCCCGGTTCAAGGCGTGGCTGTCGGACCGCGTCGATGCACTCTCGCCGGCGATGACGCTGATCGTCTTCGCCGTTCCGATCATCCCGCTGTTTCCGCTCAAGCTGGTCGGCCTGTGGCTGCTCACGCACGAATACTGGACCAGCGCCGTCTTCACGATCCTGTTCGCCAAGATGCTCGGCGTCGGCGTCACCGCCTTCGTGTTCGACGTCACGCGCGACAAGCTCCTGGAGATGCACTGGTTCGAGCGGCTCTATGAGCTGGTCTTGAGGCTTCGCGCCAAGGCCACCGCGCTGGTCGAGCCGGTCAAGCGCCGCATCCGCGAGCTGATCAAAGGCAATCGCGAGGGCTGGTCCTCGCGCACGTTCCGCTTGATCCAGCGCTTCCGCAAGAGCGTGCACGAGGCGCGCTGAGCTGCCGGCTGCTTGCGCGCTGTCCTCGCCATATACTCGCTGTCATTGCCCGCGAAAGCGTGCAATCCAGTATTTCAGAGACGATTGTGATTGAACTGGGACGCCGCGGCGTACTGGTTGCCCCGCTCAAGCCGGGGCATGACAGCGGTACGCGTAGCGGCTCGTCGCCTCAATGCAAATGCAGCAGATGCGGCCACCACAGGCCGAGCGCGGTCATGACGATGCCGGCGAGGGTCAGCAGGCCGCCGACATAGGCGAGCGCGATCATGCCGGTTATGATGGTGGCCGACGCCAGCACGATGCCGATCTGGAAGGCGGCCGACGCGAGCTCGAAGTGATGATATTTCGCGGTCGCCTCGTCGCGCTCGTGTTCGGCGTGCTTGGCCTTCTCCGCGAGCTGCTCGGTGCCTTCGCCGGTCTCGGGCTCTGAGCGGTAGCGCTGTGCGGTCTTGGTCCAGTCGTCGATCTGCTTCTGCACGGCCGCCTTCATGGCGTCGTCGGAGGCAGCACCCAGTGTCAGCTTGCCCTGCTCGGCGGCGGTCTGCACCACGGTGCGGCGGACGCTCTTGGCCTGGAAGAAGGCCCAGAGATTGGCGGCCTCGACATTCTTGCTGATCGATTCGGTCTGCGCACCCTTGCCGAGCGTTTCCGAGATCGCCAGAAACAGCGCCAGCACCGCGATCAGAAGGGCGATCTTCTTGTTCTCGCCCGATGCGTGCTCGGCATGCTCGGCGTGCTCCATGCTTTCGTGTGCGCTCATGAAATCCCTCCTGTCTCGGTTCCGCAACGATTGACCGAACCGCGCGGCCCGCGCAAGAGGCATGCGCGCGGACAAGCACGCTATGACAGCTTGATGTCAGGAATCGGCGTCCCCTTCAGCGCCTTGGATGCGCGCTGGCATAGACCTCCAGCAATCGCTCGGAATCGATGCCGGTATACACTTGCGTGGTCGAGAGCGAGGAATGGCCGAGCAATTCCTGGATCGCGCGCAGGTCGCCGCCGCGCGACAAGAGATGCGTCGCGAAGGAGTGCCGCAACGCGTGCGGGGTGGCGCTGTCGGGCAGCCCCAGCGCGCCGCGCAGCCGCTCCATCGCCAGCTGGATGATGCGCGGGCTCAAGGGTCCGCCGCGCGCGCCGACGAAGATCGGCCCATCGGCGGGGAGCGCATGCGGGCACATCGCGACATATTCGTCGATCAGCGCCAGCACGTTTTGCAGCACCGGCACCATGCGGGTCTTGTTGCCTTTGCCTGTGACGACGAGCACGTCGCCTTCGCCTGATTTCGGCACCTCGCGGCGCTTTAGGCCGAGCGCCTCGGAGATGCGCAGGCCCGAGCCATAGAGCAGCGCCATCACGGCGGCGTCGCGGACCAGGATCCAGGTCTCGCGTTCCTCGCCGGCGCGCTCGTCGGCGTCCGCGAGACGTTTGGCCGACGCCATCGGCAGCGGCTTCGGCAGGCTCTTTGCCACCTTGGGCGCCCGGATCGCGGAGAGCGCGCCGACCTTGCCCTTGCCTTCGCGCTCGAGGAAGCGGCCGAACGAGCGCAGGCCGGCGAGCGCGCGCATCAAGGAGCGGCCGGCAATCTCGTCGGCGCGGCGCATCGCCATGAAGGCGCGCACGTCGGTGGCTTCGAGCGCAGCGAAGCGCTCCAACGTGACGCGCTCGCCCCAATGATTGCTGAGGAAGTCCAGGCACTGTCGCAAGTCGCGGCCATAGGCTTCCAGCGTCTTCGGCGACAGCCGCCGCTCGGCGCCGAGATGCGACAGCCAGCGCGCCATCTCCTGCGCGATCGAGGGATCGGCGCTGGCGAGCTCGATTGTGGGGGCGGCGGCTTTGCTCATGCGCTCTGGACTAGATGATTCCGCACAGTATATCGCATCCCACAGGTTTACTGTTCGCTAAGCTGCCGACGGCGCGCTAGCCTTCAGTCCCGCAAGGTTCCGATTCTCCGCTCATGGATCACACGTCGCGCAGCAACGCCGTCCCCACCAACGCGACCGGCATGGTTGACGTGCTGGTGCCGGTCGCGCTCGACCAGACCTATTCCTACAAGGTGCCCCGCGGCATGGAGCTGAAGGCGGGCGATCTCGTCGGCGTGCCGCTCGGCGCGCGCGAGGTGCTCGCCGTGGTCTGGCGAGATAACGCCAATCCCGATCCGCGCCTGCACAACCGCCTGAAGGAAGTCAGCGAGAAGCTCGATATTTCTCCGCTGAAGGGCGAGCTGCGCCAGGTGGTCGACTGGGTCGCCAATTACACGCTGAGCCCGCGCGGCATGGTGCTGCGCATGTGCCTGCGGATGGGCGAGAACCTCGTCCCCGAGCGGGTGCGCGCGGGCGTTCGCCTGACCGGCGATCCGCCGCGGCGGCTGACACCGGCGCGGCAGCGCGTCATCGAGGTGCTGTCGGACCGGCTGCTGCACGCCAAGTCCGAAGCCGCCAAGGAGGCCGGCGTCTCGGCCGGCGTGATCGACGGCCTCGTCGACGAAGGCACGCTGACGGTCGAGCCGATGCCGCCGCCGCCTCCGCCACCGCGCCCCGATCCGGAGTTCGGCCGTCCGGATTTCTCGCCGCTGCAGCGAGCCGGCGTCGATGCGATGCGCGCGCTCGCGGCCAACGGCACCTTCCACGTCGCGCTGCTCGACGGCGTCACCGGCTCCGGCAAGACCGAGGTCTATTTCGAGGCGGTGGCGGAGACCGTACGCCGCGGCAAACAGGCGTTGATCCTGATGCCGGAGATCGCGCTGACCGGCCAGTTCCTGGATCGCTTCGCGCAGCGTTTTGGCGTGCGCCCGATCGAGTGGCATTCCGAGCTCACGCCGCGCACCCGCGCGCGCAACTGGGCCGCAATCTCGGAAGGCACCGCGCCGGTCGTGGTCGGCGCGCGCTCGGCGCTGTTTCTGCCCTATGCCGATCTCGGCCTCATCGTCGTCGATGAAGAGCACGACCAGGCCTACAAGCAGGACGAGGGCGTGCATTATCATGCCCGCGACATGGCGGTAGTGCGCGCGCATATCGCAAAAATCCCGATCGTGCTGGCCTCCGCCACGCCATCGGTCGAGTCCGAAGTCAATGCGCGCAAGAACCGCTATCAGCGCGTCGCGCTGCCCTCGCGCTTCGGCGGCCAGCACATGCCGCATATCGAGGCGATCGATCTGCGCCGCGAGCCGCCGGCGCGCGGCCGCTATATCTCGCCGCGGCTGGCCGGCGAGATCAGGGGGGCGATCGAAAAGCGCGAGCAGGCGCTGCTGTTTCTCAACCGCCGCGGCTATGCGCCGCTGACCTTGTGCCGTGCCTGCGGCCATCGCTTCGCCTGCACCATCTGCGACGCCTGGCTGGTCGATCATCGTTTCCGCCAGCGCCTGGTCTGCCATCACTGCGGTTTTTCGATGCCGCGGCCGTCCACCTGTCCGCATTGCGCGGCGGAGGAATCGCTGGTCGCGGTCGGCCCCGGCGTCGAGCGCTTGCAGGAGGAGGCGGCCGCGCTCTTCCCCGAAGCGCGCACCATGGTGCTGTCGAGCGATCTCATCACCTCGATCGAGACGATGCGCAGCGAGCTCGCCGAGATCGCGGAAGGCCGCGTCGACATCATCATCGGCACGCAGCTCGTCGCCAAGGGCCACAATTTCCCGCGGCTGAATCTCGTCGGCGTGGTCGATGCGGATCTCGGCCTTAGCAACGGCGATCCGCGCGCGGCGGAACGCACCTGGCAATTGCTCAACCAGGTGATCGGCCGCGCCGGCCGCGAGCAGGGCCGCGGCGTCGGCTATCTGCAGACGCATCAGCCCGATCATCCCGTGATGAAGGCGCTGATCGCCTGCGACCGCGAGGCCTTCTACGACAGCGAGATCGATCTGCGCGAGAGAACGCTCTATCCGCCGTTCGGCCGGCTCGCGAGCCTGATCATCTCGGCCGGCGATCGTCCGAGCGCCGAGGGCCTCGGCCGCAAGCTCGTTGCATTGGCGCCGCGCGACGAGCGCGTGGTGGTGCTGGGCCCCGCGGAAGCCCCGCTCGCCGTGATCAAGGGCCGTTACCGCTTCCGCATCCTGGTGAAATCGGCGCGAGGTTTTGATCTGTCGGATTATCTGCGCAACTGGCTGGCGGTGTGCCCGAAGCCATCAGGCAACCAGAAGCTGGAAGTGGACGTCGATCCGCAGAGCTTTTTGTAGCTCTCTGTCCTTCCGGGCATGCGAAGCATGAACCCGGAATCCATTGATCCCCCAAACTCTGTCGCCTGATGGATTCCGGGCTCGCGCTATGCGCGCCCCGGAATGACGGACATTGAGGGCGCTGGCCAAACAAAAAAGCCCGTGGTCCCCCAAGACCACGGGCTTGTTTCACGCGCGCATCAAACCGATGGAAACTACGCGTGTGAGATCAGGCGCACGAAACGCCGTTAGGAGACGACTTCCGCGGTGACGCGGCCGACGCCGGCACCGGTGAGGCCGATGGCGCGGGCAGCGCCGGTGGAGAGGTCGAGCACGCGGCCGCGCACGAACGGGCCACGGTCATTGATGGTGACGATGACGCTCTGGCCGCCATGGGTGACGCGCAGCTTGGTGCCGAACGGCAGGGAGCGGTGCGCGGCGGTGAGGGCGTTCTGGTTGAAGCGCGCACCCGAGGCGGTGCGGCTGCCGGACTCGTTGCCGTAATACGAAGCCATGCCGGAGAAGGTCCGGCCCGTGCCCTGCGACGGCGTCATCGACGCATTGGCGTTGCGCCAACCGAAGGTCGCGTTGGAATCGTCCTGGGCTTGATGGCGGTGATGATGGTGAGAGTACCGGTGATGCCTCGATTTGGCGGAAGCTTCGGTGGCAGTTCCACCGATGACGAGAGTTGCAGCGACGAAAGCGATCGCCGTACGCGGCCGGGTCACGGTGCCCAGCGTCTTCAAAGACAGCATTTAGTGGTCCCTACGATAGTATTGCCACATATGTGGCTAGTGGAGCCCCCATCAGTTTGTGAGCGGGTTGGCGTTTCGATTCCCAATGAGGCATGAATTGGGCAGTAAATCCGGTATGTGTCCCGCTGAAATATCTTGTGACCGGAATCGATAATCGGCGGATGTTCCGTAATATTTCGCTTTAACGAATCTTTAACCACAGTATTACTTGCCAATACTGTAGATCGAAGTCATAGCTGCCGGCGTTTAGAATTCGGTAAGTATTCGGCGGGCAGAGCCGGTCACGGCTCAGCGAGACGTGTTCATAGCCGCCATGCGCTGAGGGCGGGAACGAATGGTCGTCGACCTGCCGGTAACACTCGCGGCGGTTCCGTGACATGGAAGGTCGCGGCATCGATCGCTGCGAAGCTGTCGCAAAGTGCGACGAACTGGCGACAGAAGGTCGTGCCTTTAATTTGGCGTCATGTTGCACCTGCGCGCCTGCTATGTTAGCAAAGCCGCGATTTTAACGAGCCCGGCACTTCCCGTGCCGGTCGAAAATCGAAGTCCCGCTTGAATTCCAAGGGCTTGGATCGCTAGGCGCCGCGTTGTGGCGACGGTTTTTCCCTTGCGAATTTGACAGCACAAAGAGCGCGTCTGTGGCTGCAGAAGATACGTCCGTTTCAGGTGTGTCGGGCCGTTATGCAACGGCCTTGTTTGAACTGGCCCGCGACCAGAAAGTGGTCAACGAGGTCAAGGCCGACCTCGACAAGTTCGAGGCTCTGCTGAACGAGAGCGTCGATCTGAAGCGCCTCGTCCGCAGCCCGGTCTTTGCGGCCGACGCCCAGTCCAAGGCCCTCGGGGCCGTGCTGGACAAGGCCGGTATCGCGGGCATCTCCGCTAATTTCCTGAAGGTGCTGACCGCCAACCGTCGCCTGTTCGCGGTGGCTGACGTCATCCGCGCCTATCGCGCCCTCGTTGCCAGGTTCAAGGGCGAGGCGACCGCGGATGTGACGGTGGCGGAAGCGCTGTCGGACAAGAATCTCGATGCCCTCAAGGTTGCCCTGAAGTCGGTGACCGGCAAGGACGTCGCGCTCAACGTGAAGATCGATCCCTCGATCATCGGCGGCCTCGTCGTGAAGCTTGGCAGCCGCATGGTGGATAGTTCGCTTCGCACCAAACTCAATTCGATCAAGCACGCGATGAAAGAGGCAGGCTGATGGACATCCGCGCCGCGGAAATTTCCGCGATCCTCAAGGACCAGATCAAGAATTTCGGCCAGGAAGCTGAAGTCTCCGAAGTCGGACAGGTGCTGTCCGTCGGCGACGGTATCGCCCGCGTCTACGGTCTGGACAACGTCCAGGCCGGTGAAATGGTCGAGTTCGAGAACGGCACCCGCGGCATGGCGCTGAACCTCGAAACCGACAACGTCGGTGTCGTTATTTTCGGCGCCGACCGCGAGATCAAGGAAGGCCAGACCGTCAAGCGC